>NZ_JBJDRL010000063.1:0-22823 GCF_044987475.1 Microbacterium sp. ZW CA_36 | reverse complement strand
AAGGCGGCGAGATCGTCGGCGTGAGCCAGAGCCGCGGGGGCGGCGGGGGCGGTGGTTGAGGGCACGGGCGAGCCTCCTCGTCAGCGGGGCAGGGGTTCTCCGATCGTAGTTCGCGGCGCTCGTCCGGGCGGCCGACGGCACCGGATGCAGCCTCGTGATCTGGCCTTTTCGCGCATTCCCCTCACATGTAACGTTCAGGTAACGCACCGGAACCGTCCAGAAACGACGGGGAGACTCGGGGACTTGTGCCCGCCCGAACGGGTACGACGCGCCGCCCGATGGCGCTTTTCGCTGATACGGAACCGGTCTTTCATGCGCAACCACACGTCTCTCCTGCCCGCCCGCCGCACCCTGCGCCGCGCCGAACGCCGCCTTCGCCGCCGCCCCGTGCTGCTGTCCGCGACGCTCGCGATCGGCGTCCTGGCCACCGCGGGATTCACCACGGCGACCCCCGCGTCGCAGGCCGAAGCATCCGGAGCGCTCACCGGTTTCGCACTCGCGTCGTACACGACGTCACCCTCCGTCACCGCCGAGGAGGTGCCGTCGGCGTCCGCCGCCGACGAGGCCGTCGCCGCAGCGAATGCCGCGGTGACTGCGGCGACCACGGTCGCCTCCGACATCGCCGCGTCGGGTCTCGACGTCGGCACCCCCGTCACGACGGTCGACACCTCGGGGCTGGAGACCGCTGTCGAGCAGCTGCAGCGCGCCCAGGCGCTGCCCGCGATGTATACAACCGACTTCACGGATGCCGTGACGACCCTGGCCGCGTCGGTCAGCGAGCAGGCGCAGGGACTGCGCGGACGGCTCGACGCCGCCGTCGCCCTCAAGGCGCAGCAGGAGGCCGAGGAGAAGGCGCGCAAGGAGGCCGAAGCGGCAGCCGCCGCTCAGGCTGCTGCGGAAGCGGCCGCCGCCAAGAAGGCGTCCTCGACGCCGTCGGCACCTCGCCCCGTGTACGCCACCGGCGGTGCCGTGGGCGGCACCAGCCCCGCCGACGCGCAGGCCACGGCCCGCGCGATGATCGGCGGCTACGGCTGGGGCGACGACCAGTTCGGATGCCTCGTGTCCCTGTGGCAGAAGGAATCGGGCTGGAACTACCAGGCGTACAACCGCAGCAGCGGCGCGTACGGCATCCCTCAGGCGCTCCCGGGCAGCAAGATGGGCAGCGCCGGCGCCGACTGGCAGACCAACCCCGCCACGCAGATCTCGTGGGGTCTGGGTTACATCTCGGGTCGCTACGGCAACCCGTGCGGCGCCTGGAGCCACTCGCAGTCGACCGGCTGGTACTGACTCACCGCAGGAAGTCGGACGGGTCGAACTGCTCGATCGGGATGACCCGCACGCGAGGCAGCGGAGCGTCGAAGGCCTCGGCGTCGTACTCGATGTCGAAGAACTCGACGCCGGGGATGCCGGTGAACTCCGTGCTGCGGAACTCGTGGAACGCGATGACGCCCACCCGGCGTCCGTCGGTGGCGAGCCGCGCGAGGTCCTCGGCGAAGTCGCGGTCGTGGCTGACGAGGGCGACGTCGTCGTCACGGTCGGCGAGCGCGCGCAGCGTCCGCTGGATCGCGATGTCGACGATCTTCTCGTCGGCCGGGCCTGAGAGCGGAACCGGCTGGTAGCCGAGAGCGAGGAGCGCCTGCACGAACGGCATCGGCAGGTGGGTGCTCGCGTTCAGGAAGAAGAGCCCCTTCGCGGGCCGCTCCCAGCGGTCGGAGACGAACGCGAGCAGGCGGTCCCACCGCGGTCGCTCCTCGGGCAGGGGCCGTCTGCCGAGGATCGATCCGCCGAGGGTGGCGTCGATGTTCTCGCCGTCCACCAGCACCCAGCTGCTGCGCTCCATGCTGCTCTCCTCGGTCGACCCGCTCCGAACGTAGCAGGGCGCGGAGGGGCATCTGGCGCGATCAGGCGTTGCGCAGGATCTTCTCCATGGCCTTTCCGCGCGCCAGCTCGTCGACGAGCTTGTCGAGGTAGCGGATCTTCTGCATCAGCGGATCCTCGATCTGCTCGACGCGCATCCCGCAGATGACGCCGGTGATGAGCGAGGCGTTGGGATTGAGGTCTGCGTCGGCGAAGAAGTCCTCGAACGTCGTGTGCTCATCGATGTGCTGCTTCAGCTGCGCGTCGTCGAAGCCGGTCAGCCACTCGATGATCTCGTCGAGCTCCTCGTTCGTGCGGCCCTTCCGCTCCACCTTCGTCACGTAGAGCGGATAGACCGAGGCGAAGCTCGTGGTGAAGATCCGGTGCATGTCGCCAGGGTAATCGGGATGGGATGGCGGAACACTGTCACGCGCGCCGCCTCGATGCAGCGATGGCCCCGGTGGGTAGCCCTCCCACCGGGACCATCAGCACGTTCACGGGAGTCTGCACGGCGACCCGAACGCCGATACTCGACCGCTTCGCACGGCACTGCTCTGTATTGCTCTGCAAGCCTAGGCACGAGCATCGATCAGGGCCCGCCTATTGACACAGCGGGCACCGACCTGTTAACCCGCGGACCCGGTGGGCGTCCCGTCGAGAGCGCGCGCATCGAAGCCCGATTCACACACCGGAGTCAAGGCCCTTCTCCCCTTCTGCGGGAACGGGTGGAATCGGAGGATGCCGGACACGCCGCTGATCTCGGTGGTCATCCCCGTGAAGGACGACGACACCGAGCTCGCACGGTGCCTGCGCGCCCTCACGCAGCAGACACGGCCCGCCGACGAGGTCATCGTCGTCGACAACGGATCGACGGATGCCTCCGCCGAGGTCGCGCGCGCGTTCGGCGCCCGCCTGGTCCGCTGCGAGACCCCCGGCATCCCCGCGGCGAGCGCCGCCGGCTACGATGCCGCGGCGGGCGAGATCATCCTGCGGCTCGACGCCGACTGCGTCCCCGACGCGTCGTGGACTCGTGCCATGGCGGACGCGTTCGCCGCCCGGCCCGACGTCTCGGCGTTCACCGGCGGCGCCCGGTTCATCGACGGCCCGCGCGCCTTGCGCGCACCGCTCGCGACGCTCTACCTGGGCGCCTACGCCGCCGTGATGGCCCCCACGCTCGGTCACCTCCCGCTGTTCGGCTCCAACATGGGGATGCGTCGCCAGGCGTGGCTCGGCATCCGCTCGCGTGTGCACCTCGATGCCGCTCTGCACGACGACATGGACCTCTCCTTCCACCTCGGCGAGCGCGGCCGCATCCGCCATCTCCCGGCCGCGCGGATGGGGATGTCGATGCGGCCGTTCGCCCCCGGCCAGGCGTTCGGGCACCGCGCCGTCCGCGGCGTGCGCACGGTGCTGGTGCACTTCCCCCGCGACTTCCCCCCGGTGCGCTGGACGCGTCGCGCACTCCGTCGGGTGGGCGCGTCGCGTCGGCTGCCGGAGCACTCGCGGTCGCAGCCCGACCCTCGGCGTTCCCTCGGCGAGGCCGAGCGTCCCGCTAGGCTGGCGCGCATCATGCAGGCGCACCCCGGGCCATCCGAGCGCGTCGGCGGAAGGACGGAGTCGACCACCCCATGACCGCGACCGCGCCGGCATCCGATCTTCCCCGAGAGGCCGGCGTCGATCGCCGGCCGCTCGCGTGGTGGGCCTCGATCCTCATCGGCATCGCCGCAGCGGCCGCCGGCCTGCTGCCGTGGCTCGTCACGGGGATGAGGCTGCCTCTCCAGAACCTCTGGGACGCGCAGACAGCGCCGGAGTCCATGCCGCTCGCGTTGCTCCCGTTCAGCCAGTACGCGCTCACCCAGCTCTTCGCCCTGATCGTGGTGGGAAGCGCTGCCGCGGGGATCGCGGCTCGGGCCACACGATCCCGGCTGACGCGCGGCGGGTTCGGCCTGCTCACCCTCGGCGTGCTCGCGGTGCAGGTCGTGGCGATCGCCCAGTCGGCACTGGTCGTCGGCGCCGGACTTCAGCAGCGCCGCGAGTCGTTGCTCTACCTCGGTGCGCTCACCGCGGTGTGCGTCCTGTCGTTCCTCATCGGCGTCGCGGCGCTGCTGCTCATCGCACGGGCGCCCCGCGCCGGGGCGCTGATCGGCCTCACCGCCGGCGCCATCGCCGCGGGACCATGGGTGGGCGGCTTCTTCCAGCCGCTCCTCGCGACGGGCTCCGACGGGCTGTACGTGATCGTCGGGCTGATCCAGTGGGTGGCACCGGTCCTCGTCGGCGTCGCCATCGCGTGGACCGGGGTGAACACCGTCGGCCGTGTCGCCGCCGCTGTCATCTGTCTCACCCTGCTCTGGATCGCCCCGGCGGCGATGACCGGCATCTCGAACGCCGCAGGCAGCCGCGTGCTCGCGCGCTATCCCCTCGAGATGATCGACTACGGCGTCTCGGTGTTCGGCATGGCCCTGTTCATACCCGAGATCGCGCTTCGCCCGATCGTCGCGGCCGTCGTCGTCGCGGCGGTCGGCCTGATCGCGCGCTGGGCCTGGGGCCGAGCACGTCGTGAGCGCGCCACCGCGGCGTAGAGCGCGCGACCGCGGCTACGACACGCGACCGTCGCCCGGACGCGAGACCCGCAGCCAGCGGTAGCCGTAGGCGGGAACCTCGAGCTCCACGCCTCCCCGCTCATCGAGAGGGATGCGCTCCGCTCCCAGCAGATCGACGAGGCGGGTGCCGTCGGGCTCGTCCTTCAGCGAGAAGCTCGTCGTGGCCGGCACGTCGGCGAAGTTGTGGATCGCGACCATGCGGCCGACGTCCGCGCGGAGCGAATGCACCAGGAGAGTGTCGACGGGCTGGTCCAGCACCTCCAGCGTGCCCCAGCCGAGCTCCGGCGAGATGCGGTACCGCGAGATGAGATCGCGGAAGAAGTGCAGCAGCGACTCGCGGTCCTCGATCTGGTCCGCCGCGTTGACGTGCTGCGGCGCGTAGCCGTCGCCGGGCGGCTGCGCGATCAGGCGGGACGGCGCCGCCTGCGAGAACCCGCCGTTCTTCTCGGACGTCCACTGCATCGGCGTGCGCACGGCGCTGCGCCCGGGGATGTCGATGTTCTCCCCCATCCCGATCTCCTCGCCGTAGAACAGCACCGGCGTGCCGGGGAGCGTGAACAGGAGGCTGTAGGCCATGCGGATGCGCCGTGGATCCCCGAGCATCGGAGGGAGCCGGCGCGTGATGCCCCGGCCGAACACGCGCTGCCGCTCGTCGGGCGCGAACGCGTCGAACACCTCCTCCCGCTCGGCGTCGGTCAGCTTGTCGAGGGTCAGCTCGTCGTGATTGCGCAGGAAGTTCGCCCACTGCACGTCCTCGGGGAGGACCGGTCGAGAGGTCAGCGCCGCGACGAGCGGCGCAGGATCCCGCCGTGCCAGCGACAGGTAGAACGCCTGCATCCCGACGAAATCGAACTGCATCGACAGCTCGCTCACGTCGCCGCCGCCGAAGTAAGCGACCTGCTGGTCGTACGGGAGGTTCACCTCCCCGAGCAGGATGGCCTCGCTCGAGCGGCGCTGCAGGAAGCGCCGGAAGTCGCGCAACAGCTCGTGCGGATCCGGGATCTCGGCGCCTGGGGGCATCTCGAGGAGGAAGGGCACCGCGTCCACACGGAACCCCGACACGCCCATCTGCAGCCAGTACCCGATGACGCGGGCGAGCTCGTCGCGCACGGCGGGATTGGCGATGTTCAGGTCGGGCTGATGCTCGTAGAAGCTGTGCTGATACCACTGTCCGGAGGCCTCGTCCTTGGACCAGACACCGTCGGCCTCGCCGGGGAAGACCGGATTCTTCTGACCCTTCGGCGGTGCATCGTCGCGCCAGATGTAGTAGTCCCGGTACGGGGAGTTGACGCTGCGCTTCGCCTTCTGGAACCACGGATGCCGATCCGAGGTGTGGTTGACGACGAGATCCACGATCACCCGCATGCCCCGGTCGTGGGCCGTGCGGATCATCTCCACGAACTCTCCATGGTTGCCCAGCCTCGGGTCCACGCCGTAGAAATCGGTGATGTCGTAACCGTCGTCGCGATCGGGGGTCGGATAGAACGGCATGAGCCAGAGGCACGTCACGCCGAGCTGGGCGAGGTAGTCGATGCGCTGCGCGAGGCCCTGCATGTCTCCGACGCCGTCGCCGTCGGAGTCGAGGTACGTCTCGACGTCGAGGCAGTAGATGATCGCGTTCTTCCACCAGAGGTCGCTGGTATCGGTGATCTTCATCGCGCCTCCCACAGCGGAGCAGGCAGATCGCTCGGGACGAGCTGCACGCAGGACGGGAACAAGCCTTCGTACTCCATCCCGCGAGTCTGCCGGGCGTCTCGCGTCTCGGGCAGGCCCTTGAGATCCGCGGCGGTGTTGGGTACGAGGGGCGAGCGGCCGCAGGATCCGATCCGGCGCGACTAGAGTCTTCACCCGTGTCCACCGTCGCCGAATCCGCTGATCGCTATCGCATCGAGCCGACCGTTCTGCAGGCGCTGCGGCGCCCCCGGCTGCTCACCCGCGAGGTGCTCGCGGGACTGGTCGTGGCTCTCGCGCTCATCCCCGAGGCGATCGCGTTCTCGGTCGTCGCCGGCGTCGATCCTCGCGTCGGCCTGTTCTCGTCGTTCGTGCTCTCTGTGGTCATCGCTTTCACCGGTGGTCGTCCCGCGATGATCACCGCCGCGGCGGGTGCGGTCGCGCTCGTGATCGCACCGGTCTCGCGCGAGTACGGGGCCGACTACCTCATCGTCACCATCGCCCTCGCGGGCGTGATCCAGGTCGTGCTCGCCGTGCTCGGCGTCGCCCGGCTCATGCGGTTCATCCCGCGCAGCGTCATGGTCGGTTTCGTGAACGCCCTGGCGATCCTGATCTTCCTGTCGCAGGTGCCTCAGCTCGTCGACGTTCCCTGGGCGGTGTACGTGCTGGTGGCCGTGGGCCTGGGCATCCTGTTCGTCTGGCCGCGCATCACGCGTGCGATCCCCGCGCCTCTCATCGCGATCGTGCTTCTGACCGCCGCGGTCGTCGTGTTCGGGCTCTCGGCGGTGCCGAACGTCGCCGACCAGGGTGAGCTGCCCCGCAGTCTTCCCGAGCTGCTCATCCCGAACGTGCCGCTGACCTGGGAGACCCTGCAGATCGTCGCCCCGTACGCGTTCGCCGCGGCTCTGGTCGGCCTCCTCGAGTCGCTCATGACCGCCAAGCTCGTCGACGACATCACCGACACCCGCTCGCGCAAGACGCGCGAGGCCTGGGGCCTCGGCGTCGCCAACCTCGCCTCGGCCTTCTTCGGAGGCACCGGCGGCTGCGCGATGATCGGCCAGACGATGATCAACGTCAAGACCTCGGGCGGCCGCACGCGCATCTCGACGTTCCTGGCGGGCGTGTGGGTGCTGATCCTCGTCGTCGTCCTCGGCGACATCGTCGGACTCATCCCCATGGCGGCACTCGTGGCCGTCATGATTGCCGTCTCGGCGATGACCTTCGACTGGCACAGCATCCGGCCGGCGACGCTGAAGCGGATGCCGCTGAGCGAGACCGCCGTCATGCTGGTCACCGTCATCGCGACCGTGTGGACGCACAACCTGGCAGTCGGCGTCATCCTGGGCGTGCTGGCCGCGATGGTGCTGTTCGCCCGCCGGGTCGCCCACTTCACCACCGTCACGCGCACCGTCGACGGCGAGACGGCCCGCTACCGGGTCGACGGGGAGCTGTTCTTCGCGTCGAGCAACGATCTGACGACCCAGTTCGAGTACGCGTCCGACCCGGCGCGCGTCGTCATCGACCTCTCGCGGACGCACGTGTGGGATGCCTCCACTGTCGCCGCCCTGGATGCCATCGTCACCAAGTACGAGCAACGGGGCATCGAAGTCGAGCTCGAGGGCATGAGCGCAGCGGCCGCCTCGTTCCACGGCCGGCTGAGCGGGGGGCTGGGCTCCGCCTGACGGCACGCTCCGGCACGACCGGGCAAGGCCTTGCGCCCGCACACCGGGATCTGCGTACCGTGAGCAATGCACACGCGACCGACGACGCCCGCCGGTGCGCGCAGACCCGGGCCACTGATCGGCCCCGTGACCCCGCCGGAGCTCCACGTGATGACCTTCAACGTCCGGCGCCGGATGAGCGGCCTCGCGTGGCGTCGCGCCGACCGGTGGCGTCACCGGGAGGCCGCTGTCAGGGCTCTCCTACGGATGGAGCAGCCGACCATCGTGGGCGCGCAGGAGGTGCTTCCGGACCAGGCCGATGCGATGCGGGACGCGCTGGGCGCGCGCTACCGCTTCATCGGGCGCGGTCACGGCCCGCGCGGCACCGGCGAGGGCTGCCCGCTCTTCTTCGACGCCGAGCGACTCGACCTCGTCGAATGGGAGCAGACCGCCCTGTCGGAGCACTCCCGCGAGCCGGGATCGCGCTCGTGGGGAAACCTCATCCCCCGCATCGCGGTGACCGCGCGCTTCCGCGACCTGGGAACCGGGCTCGTCTTCACCGCCGTCAACACCCACCTCGATCCGTTCTCGTCCCGCTCCCGCATCCGCTCGGTCGAGGCGCTTCTGGCGATGGCCGACCCGGGCCCGGCGATCCTGACCGGCGATCTGAATGCCGGCGAGGGGTCGCGCACCCTCCGGGCGCTGCTCGGCGACGGTTCGCTGCGTGACGCCTGGAACGTCGCGGGCGAGCGCGTGACGGCATCCGTCGGCACGTTCGCCAACTACCGCGCGCCGCGACCGGACAGGGCACGCATCGACTGGATCGTCGTGACGCCGGATGTCGGGGTGGAGCGGGCCGCGATCAACGCCTTCCGCCACGGGGACGTGTGGCCTTCCGACCATCTCCCCGTGCAGGCCGTCGTGACGGTGCGACCGGAGCGGGCACGACCGTGATCCGGCGCTTCCTCCGGCCGCCCAGCGGCGCCGGCGAGTGGATCGCGGACGGGATCCGGGTGCTGGGGCCGCTCAGTGTCATCGCCGGGTTCGTCTGGTGGGCGCCCGCCGACGCCGGCGTGCTGGCCCTCGCTCTCATCGGGCTCGTCCTCCCCCGGTTCGCGGATGTGAGACCGGGCCTCGACATCGCCTTCTGCGTCACTGTGCTCGTCGCAGCCTGGAGCAACGTCCTCCTGCTGTACCAGACCGTGCCCGGCTGGGACCTCGTCGTGCACTTCGTCTTCACCGGCATGGTGGCCGTCATGGCGTACCTCCTGCTCGCGCGACTCGAGCTCGTGCCGCTGCCTCTCGCGCCGGGGACGCGGCGGGCGACGCCGATCCTGCTCGTGACGAGCCTCGCGCTGGCACTCAGCGCGGTGTGGGAGATGCTCGAGTGGATCGGCTGGAAGTTCATCTCGGGGGCGATCTTCGTCACCTACGAGGACTCGATCGGCGATATGGCGGCCGGGGGGCTCGGGGGCCTCCTCGCGGGTCTCCTCGTCGCGCGCGTCAGGCTGCTGGAGGAGCAGGACTGAGCTCGACGAGCCGCATGTCGCGCAGCTCGCCCGCGTCGACCGTGATCGTCATCATCGTGTGGGCGGGCTGGCGGCGACGGTCGGTCGGCGACCCCGGGTTCAGCAGCCGCAAGCCGCCGGGCGCCACCGTGTCCCACGGGATGTGACTGTGGCCGAACACCAGCACATCGGTGTCGGGAAACGCCGCCGCCATCCGCGCCTCGCGTCGCTGCGACGGCCCCGTCTCGTGCACCACGGCGAACCGCACGCCCTCGATCGTGCGACGTGCCACCTCCGGCAGCCGAGCGCGCAGCTCCGCGCCGTCGTTGTTGCCCCATACGCCGAGCACCTCGCCGTGGCGAGCCAATTCGTCGAGCACGGATGCCGCGACCCAGTCGCCCGCGTGGATCACGAGGTCGGCGGCGTCGGCCGCGTGGAGCACCGCATCCGGAAGCCGCCGTGCGCGGCCGGGGATGTGCGTGTCGGAGATCAGCAGCAGCCGTGTCGCCATCACCCGATTCTGCCCGCCGTAAGCCCGCCGGAACTCGAAGCTGGCTCCCAGGTTCGCGGGACCAAAAGGGATGCGGCATCCGTTCTCCTCTATGACGCCGCAGCCAGCGACGCCGCTTCCAGGAGGAATCGTGAGCAACGAGTACCGCAGGACCCCCGAGGCGCTGAGCCGCCTCACCGACGCCCAGTACCGGGTGACGCAGGAGGACGGCACGGAGCCGGCCTTCCGCAACGAGTACTGGAACAACCACGAGCCCGGCATCTACGTCGACGTCGTCTCGGGCCAGCCGCTCTTCTCGTCGACCGACAAGTACGACAGCGGAACCGGATGGCCGAGCTTCACCAAGCCGATCGAGCCCGACGCCGTCGCGACCAAGAAGGACTGGAAGCTGCTCCTGCCGCGCACCGAGGTGCGCTCGTCGGGCGCCGACAGCCATCTTGGTCACGTCTTCCCCGACGGCCCCCGGCAGGCCGGCGGCCTGAGATACTGCATGAATTCGGCCGCACTGCGCTTCGTGCCCGCCTCGTCGCTCGAGGACGAGGGCTACGGCGCCTACCGACACCTCTTCACCACCGAGAACCAGGAGCACGCATCATGACCAGCGGTCCCTTCGACACCGGCGAGATCACCCGCACCCCCGGCACCGAGACGGCAGTACTCGCCGGCGGCTGTTTCTGGGGAATGGAGGATCTGATCCGCCGCCAGCCGGGCGTGCTCGGCACCCGCGTCGGCTACACGGGCGGCGAGAACGCGCACGCCACCTACCGCAAGCACCCTGGGCACGCGGAGGCCGTCGAGATCGTCTTCGATCCCACGAAGACGACGTACCGCGACATCCTGGCGTTCTTCTTCCAGATCCACGACCCGTCGACCCTGAACCGCCAGGGCAACGACATCGGCTCCAGCTACCGCTCGGCGATCTTCCCGCTCTCGCCCGAGCAGGAGCAGGTCGCGCGCGACACCATCGCCGACGTCGACGCGTCGGGGCTCTGGCCGGGCACGGCCGTGACCACGATCGAGCCCGCGGGCCCGTTCTGGGAGGCCGAGCCGGAGCACCAGGACTATTTGCTGCGCATCCCGAACGGCTACACGTGCCACTTCCCGCGTGCCGGATGGGTGCTGCCCAAGCGCGCGGACGCCACCGCGTGACGACGACCTCTCGGGGTTGAGCGAGCAGCTCAGCACGGACGAGAGAGCGGATGCCGCGACCCGGCCGGGTCGCGGCATCCGTGTATCTGGCCCCGGTCGCTCACCCTCTTCCGAGCAACCGCCGTGCGTGCGCGGCGGAGGGAGTGGAGCGATCATGACCGAAGCAGCGCAGTCCCCGCTCGGCACGGGACTGATCGGCGATGCATCCTGGGTCACCTGGCTGAGGATCCAGCTCGCCCGTGTTCCCAATGCCGCGCGTTCGCGTGCCGCCGAGCGGGAGCGGGAGGCGCTCCACGAGCAGCCCGCCGGCCTGCTGAGCGGCGACGAGCCGGGCTTCCACGCGGCGGCGATGAAGGTGGCCACGTCCGCACCGCGCCAGTTCGGGCGACTCGACGAGGTACTCCTCCGGGGGCGGTTCGTGCTGCGCGGAGACGACATCTCGACCCTCGACGAACTCGTCCGGGAAGCGGTGCGCATCGCCGCCGAGGGCTTCGCCGGCTCCGGTCCGCACTCCTCCGACGTCGCCGCGCTCGAGGCCCGCCTGCGGTACGCGGATGACTTCCTCAAGCGCCGGGAGGGTGAGATCGCGCGCCGGAGATACGCGCGCGGGCTCGTCGGCGGCGTCATCCTCACCGCTGTCGCCCTCGCCCTGATCGGCGGTGTCGGTGCGGCGGTGATCACGCTGTGGCGGGGAGGTGCCATGCCGCCCGATCAAGCCGACGCGCTGCGGGACGTCCTGGTCGCAGTGGGCGCAGGTGCTGCCGGCGCGTGCGTCAGCGTGCTTCTGCGGATGCACAAGATGGGCAACCTGCCGATCGAGGTCGCCGACGGCGGCGCGGCGAGGTACCGCATCGTCCTCGGGTGGTTCTTCGCCGCCGCGGTCGTCTTCCTGCTCAAGAGCGGACTCCTCTCCGTCGTGTTCGTGATCCCCGAGGGGCGCGTCGAGAGCTGGTTCTTCTGGGGCTCGGTGGGTTTCCTCGCGGGCTTCAACGAGCGCTGGGCGACCAACCTCATCTCGCGTCGACCCGAAGACGTCGGGTCCGACGCCGCACCCGATGCCGGGACGACCGGCCCACGAGGGAGATAGCCGGTTTCAGGCGCGACATCCGCCGCTTCGGCGGGTCGCGGGGCGACACACGGGCTTTCACACACCGGAGCGTGCTAACCTGGAGCGCCCGATCGGGCTGTTTTGTCGACATCCTCTGCCATCAACGAGGAATGCAGAGCTTCCGACGTCCACCGCCGAGTGCGGTTTCACTCCCATCGATTTCGTGCCCCTTCCGCCTCGCGGACGCGCACCTTCTGAAAGTTCCTTTGACTTCCGTCACTTCCACAGCAGCACCGGCACATCTCCTGCTCGACTGGCACCAGGCCGACGCCGACGTCTTCGTCGCGACCGCCGCCGGCGAGTACGCGGGGTTCGTCGCTGTCGGCTCCCACGGCTTCGAGGCGCAGAGCGCCCTCGGGTCGCCCCTCGGCGTGCACCCCACGCAGCCCCAGGCATCCGCGGCTGTCGCCGCGTCGTTCGCCTCGCACACCGTCGCACCCGCGCGCCACGCGCGCCACACACGTCCACTGCGCGCTCGCGCGAGTGGCACCCGCGGCCGTTCACACGGCCCACGAAAAAGAAGGAAAGACACGATGGCCACTGGCACCGTGAAATGGTTCAACTCGGAGAAGGGCTACGGCTTCATCGCCCCCGACGACGGTTCGGCCGACCTCTTCGCGCACTTCAGCGCGATCACCGGCGAGGGCTTCAAGGAGCTCCGCGAGGACCAGAAGGTCGAATTCGACGCCGAGCGTGGCCCGAAGGGCATGCAGGCCGCCAACATCCGGCCGCTTTGATCTGTCGTCAGCCGGGGCCGATCACATCGGCCCCGGCTGACTGCCGACAGTCATCGTGCACTCACCCCGCCGGATCGGCAGGCCTCGCCTGCTCGACCGGCTGGCGCAGGATCGTCCGGAGCCGCTCGGGAGCCGAGCGACGCGGATCGGTCAGGTAGATCTCGTGGTGCAGCCCACGCATGCGCAGGCCTGCATCCGGGATGAACCGGCTGTGCATCTCGTCGAGCACCGGTGCCTCGTCGTCGTACGAGCCCACGTGGAGCGTCTGCACGCACGTGCCCTCCACCAGCTCCGTCATCCGCAGCCGATCGATGGCCGCTGAGCCGCCCTTCGCGGCCGCCGCATCCCGTGCCCGCTCGAAATGAGCGGTGTCGATCCACTCCGGCACGAGACTCATCATCGTCCAGCTCCAGAGCGACTTGTCGCGCTCCGTCGTGAACGTCGCCATTTCATCGGACCACCACAGTCCCTCGAGCGGCATCACCACGTAGTCCTGACCGAGGTCGGTCTTGCTCAGGAACTTCAGCGTGTAGGCGACGGAGAAGACCGCCACGACCGCCTCCCCGTACGCCTCCGACGTATTCGGATCTCCGTGACCGTCGACCATCAGGTAGTGCATCGCCGGCACGTCGATGATCTCGAACGACCCCCGCGGCGCTTTGTAGGCTGCGATCGACTTCTTGAGATCGACCTTGCTCACGACGCGCCGTCGGCTGCCGACGCCGACCCGCCGCTCGAGGATTCGGACTTGCGCCCGCCGGCCTCGAGCACATCGCCCGCCGGCAGCTCCTGGTGGCCGCCGAATTGCAGCCGCATCGCCGACAGCACCTGATTGGCGAACTGGTCCTCGCCCCGCGATGCGAACCGCTCGAACAGGGATGCCGCGAGCACCGGAGCCGGGACCCCCGTGTCGACGGCGGCCTTCACGGTCCAGCGGCCTTCGCCGGAGTCCGACACGCGGCCCGCGAGCCCCTCGAGCGTCGGATTGCCCTGGAGCGCGGCCGCGGTCAGATCCAGCAGCCAGGACGAGATCACGGATCCGCGCCGCCAAAGCTCCGCGACCTTGGGTGTGTCGATGGTGAACTGGTAGAACTCCGGCTCCTCGAGCGGGGCGACCTCGGCCGAGTGCTCCGCCTCCTGCACACCGGCATCCGCGTGCTCGAGGATGTTCAGTCCCTCCGCGAGCGCCGCCATCACCCCGTACTCGATGCCGTTGTGGACCATCTTCACGAAGTGTCCCGCGCCGGAGGGCCCGCAGTGCAGGTATCCGAGCTCTTCGGGCGCGAAGTCGCCGGCACGTCCGGGCGTACGGCCGGCCTCCCCGCTGCCGGGCGCGATCGTCTGGAGGATCGGCTCGATCCGCTGGAAGGCTTCGTCCGGCCCGCCCACCATCAGGCAGTACCCGCGCTCCAGGCCGAACACGCCACCGCTCGTGCCGACGTCGACGTAGTGGATGCCGCTGTCCTTCAGGGCCGCCGCGCGACGCACGTCGTCGCGATAGTTCGAGTTGCCGCCGTCGATGATGATGTCGCCCGGGTCCAGCAGCGCGGCCACCTCGTCGACGACCTTTCCGGTCAGTCCGGCGGGGATCATCAGCCAGATCGCGCGTGGCGCCTCGAGTTGCGACACGAGGTCGCCGAGGCTGCCGGCGCCCACGGCGCCTTCCGTCACGAGGCCGGCGACGGCATCCGCGCTCACGTCGTACACGACGCACTCGTGCCCGTCCCGCATCAGCCGTCGGACGATGTTGCCGCCCATCCGGCCGAGGCCCACCATTCCCAGTTGCATCTGCGCTCCTCCGCTCGTCCTCGACGCGCGCCGCGAGGGCGCCCGCCTTCGAAGTCTAGGGAGCCTGCGGGCCGGGGCGTCGAAGATCGCGGGGATCCCGCTGCACGCGACGAGCGCGGCCGCGACGCTCGGTGCCCGCGCCGTGCGCTCCACCGACCACGGGCCTCAGTCGTGGGGTCCGCGCCGGCCGGAGAAGCCCGCGAACAGCGCGTGCAGCAGCGGCAGGAGTGAGGCGATCATCAGCACGGTGCCGATCGTGAGGTCCTCCGCACGCAGCACCGAACCGCTGATCAGCAGTCCGGCGAACAGCACGGCCGAGACGACGCGACGGCCCATGCGCTCGAGCCTCTTCAGCCACCTGTCGAGCTTCGGCACGTCGGCGACGAGCCGCCCGTCCTCGATGCGGGTGACCATGTCGTCGAGCCGTCGCGGCAGCCGTGCGACGACACCGGCCATCGACGTCGCCTCCCGTACGACGGCTCTCCCCATGCTGCCCCGCTCGTCGCGCAGCAGACGATCGGCATACGGCTCCACGGCATCCCACACGTTGAAGGAGGGGTCGAGCGAACTGCACATCCCGCTCGTGAGCGAGACCGCACGGATGATCAGCAGGAAGTTCTCGGGCAGCTGGAACGGCAGCGACCGGACGACATCGCCGAACTCCTTGGCGAAATCGCGGAACTCGCGCGGGTCGACCTTCTGCAACTCGGCGAACCCCATGCCCCCGAAGCGGGCGAACAGCGCGGTCATGGCCCGCTCGAGCTCGATGGTGTCCGCGGACGGCAGCAGCACGCCGACCGCGCGGATGCTGTCGATCATCTGCCCGCTGTTGCGCGAGGCGACCGCGATCACCAGCTGCTGCAGGTTGTGCCGCAGTGTGTCGGGCACCTCGCCCATCATCCCGAAGTCGATGAACGTGAGCGTCCATGGATGCCGGGTATCACCGGCGGGACGCGCCACCGGCGTCACGAAGATGTTGCCCGGATGCGGGTCGGCGTGGAAGAACCCCCGCAGGAACAGCTGGTCGAACATCACGTTCGCGAACTCGACCGCCACCGCGGCCGGGTCGATTCCCGCGGCTCGCAGACCCTCGATGTCGTTGATCTTGATCGCGGTGACGTCCTCGAGCGTCAGCACGCGACGCGTGGTGCGCTCCCAGGCGATCTCGGGTGCCGCGACGCGAGGGTCGCCCGCGACGTCGGCGGCGAACCGCTCCGCGTTCTGCGCCTCGTGGAGGTAATCGATCTCCTCGCGGCTGGTGTGCGCGAACTCCTCGACGAGCTGCGGGAGATCGACGTGGTCGCGCACGACCTTCACCCGGCTGAGCCAGCCGGCCACCCGCCGCAGCGCAGCGAGGTCGACGTCGACGATCGCCTCGATGCCGGGCCGCTGCACCTTGATGACGACGTCGGCGAACCCGGTCTCGGCGGCGTCGGCCGACGTCAGTCGTGCACGGTGCGCCTGGCCGAGCGACGCCGCGGCAACCGGCGTCTCATCGACCCACTCGAACGCGCGGGTCAGGGGCACGCCGAGCTCGGCCTCGGCGAGCTCGCGAATCGCCGGGAAGGCGACCGGGGGCACCTCGTCCTGCAGTCCCTCGAGCTCCTTCGTGATCTCTGGCGGCAGCACGTCGAGGCGCGACGACAGGAACTGGCCGACCTTGATCATGAGGCCGCCGTACTGGACCGCCAGGACGTGGAACCGCCGCGCGATGGTGCGCAGCCGGCGCGTGCGTCCGCGGGCGGCGAGCGCACCGAGTCCGAACCGCGGCAGGACGAGCTCGAACCACCACGCCTGGACCATGTAGCGCCCGGCGAACCGCAGGATCCGGCGATAGCGGGCGCGCGCGTTCCCGACGTCGACCATCGAAGCTCCTAGGCGGTGCGGATCAGGTGATCAGAGGTGCCTGCGATCCCGGTCGCCCGGGATCGCGGACCCCGCCGACCCCGTCTGCGCGGGTCGACGTCGTGCGCCGGCAACCAGCCGGCCCGTCAGTCCTGAGCGAGGATCGAGTAGAGCTTACGCCGCGCCTCGTCGAGCACCTCGACCGCCTGCGCCACCTGCTCGGGCGTGCCGCCGCGACCGACCTGCGCAGCTGCCTGCGCGAGCTTCGCGCCCGCCTTCGGCAGGGCGCTGGTGCGCCCGGTGTCGCGCGAGCCGAACGCCTCCCACGGCGCGGACTGGCCGTCGGCGGCCGCCGCCTCCGCGCGTCCCGCCTCGGTCAGCGAGTAGGTCTTCTTGCCGCCCGACTCCTCCGCCGCGACGAGACCCTCGTCGGCCAGCAGCTGCAGCGTCGGGTAGACCGAGCCCGGGCTGGGCTTCCACGCGCCGTCGCTGCGCGTCTCGATCTCCTGGATGATCTGATACCCGTGCATGGGCTTCTCGGCGAGGATCGCGAGCACCGCTGCCCGCACATCGCCGCGCCCGACACGGGGTGAGAACCCGCGCTCGAAGGCATCCTTCAACTGATCCATCGCATCCCACAGGCTGCCGGGAATACCCGAGCCCTGACCTCCCGGACGCGAACCGAATCCCTGGAACGAACCGCTCATGACGACCTCCTGAACGAGTGTGTGCCGATATGCCGACGATACCTAGCGATATATCGCTCAACAAGGGAGCAGGCTGGGTGTTCCCTGTCAGATCGGCAGGTGGGTGCCGCGGGAGCGTGGGGCGCGGACGGGATGTCACCACCCCAGCGAGCCGGGTTCTCCCTTGAACGGCCCGATGATCTCCGGCGTGATCCATCCGCCGTAGAACCGCCCGGGCTGAGGGATCACCTCGACGCCGTCGACCGTGCACAGGTCCATGTCGCGGGCGTAGACCGCCACCCGGTCGGTGAGCGATTCGAACCCGGCGGCCGGGTCGGGGTAGGTCCACGCGGCACGCGGCCGGAGCTGCCCTCCGCCGCGGACGTCGAAGTACCTGGCGCCGCCCTTGAACTCGCAGTAGGACGAGCCCTCGCCGGGAGTCAGCGCGCCGGCGGTGAAGGCGGAGATCGGCAGGTAGTAGACCGGCGGATGGCTCGTCTCGAGGACGCGCACGACGTCGTCGGTGTCGACGATCACCTCACCGCCCAATCGGATCCGCACGCGCCGCGCGACCTGCTCGACCCGTGGCGGACGCGGATAGTCCCAGACCGATTCCTGACCGGGGCCGACCGGTGATGGGTCTCGCCGCATGTGCCACCTCCTGCGGAGCGACGATGAGCGCCAAGGGTACCTCTGGCTCATCCACGGCGTCTGGAACGCTGTCATGCCCCGCAGCGACGGCGAGTCCGGACCCGGGTCGCGGGCGCTGAGCTCAGCGCCCGTACTCCTCGAGCCAGCGCAGCCAGACCTCGCCGATCGTGGGGTACGACGGCACGGCGTGCCAGAGGCGCTCGATCGGCACCTCGCCCACGATGGCGATGGTCGCGGCGTGGAGCATCTCGCCCACGTCCTGCCCCACGAACGTCGCGCCTACGAGCACGCGCCGCTTCTCGTCGACGACCGCCCGCGCGCGCCCCTGATAGGCGTCGGCCAGTTCACTGGAGCCGGCGAGCCAGTAGAGGTCGTAGTCGATGACACGGATGTCGAGACCCGCCGCGCGCGCCGACTCCTCGGTGTGGCCGATCGCCGCCACCTCCGGATCGGTGAAGATCACCTGCGGGACGGCGGCGTGATCGGCGGTCGCCACGTGCGCACCCCAGGGCGCGTCGTCGATGTCCGCCGCCCGGGCGCGCGCGGCGATGACATCGCCGGCGGCGCGGGCCTGGTACTTGCCCTGATGGGTGAGCAGGGCGCGGTGATTGACGTCGCCGACAGCGTAGAGCCAGTCGACTCCGCGGACGCGCAGCGTGTCGTCGACGTCGAGCCAGGCGCCGGGCTCGAGTCCGACCGTCTCTAGCCCGAGGTCGGCCGTGCGGGGCACCCGCCCCGTGGCGACGAGCACCTCGGCAGCCCGCACCTCAGAGCCGTCCGACAGCGACAGCACGACATCGCCGTCGCCGGCACGCGAGACCTTCTCGACCTCGACGCCGGTGCGCACCGCGGCGCCGGCTTCCTGCAGCGCCTTCGCGACCGCCTCACCGGCGAAGGGCTCCACGCCGCGCAGCAGGCCCGACCGCGCGATGACGGTGACCGCCGTGCCGAACGAGGTGAAGAGCGTGGCCATCTCGCTGCCGACGACGCCTCCGCCGAGCACCGCCAGGGATGCCGGGACGTCGTGCACGCCCGTGGCTTCGCGGCTCGTCCACGGCTGGACCTCGCGGAGGCCGGGGATGTCGGGAAGCAGCGCCGCCGACCCGGTCGAGACGGCGACCGCGTGACGGGCTGTCAGGACGGTCTGCGAGCCGTCGGCGTCGGTGACCGTCACCTCGCGCTCACCGGTGATCCGCCCGTGCCCGCGCACGAGATCGATGCCCGCGCCACGCAGCCAGTCGGCCTGCGACGTGTCGTCCCAGTGGTGCACGAGCTCGTCGCGGCGCAGCAGGGTGGCGGCGACGTCGACGGTGCCCGTCACAGCAGCCGCGGCCCCCTTCACACGGCGGGCCGCGCTGAGCGCCGCACCGGCGCGCAGCATCGCCTTCGACGGGATGCACGCCCAGTACGAGCATTCGCCGCCCACGAGCTCGCTCTCGACGACGACGACCGACAGGCCGCCCTGCGTCGCCCGGTCGGCCACGTTCTCGCCGACCGGGCCGGCTCCGATCACGATGAGGTCGTATTCGCGAGAAGTCATGCGCCCCAACGTAGCGGCGCGTGGCGACAGAGGCGACACGGTTGCCACCGCCGTCGCAGGGCGCGAGGATACCGGAGATCACGGCGTCTGTCGGCCTCCGTCATCATGTCGGCGGCGTGTGGTTATGTGGGAACCCCGGCCGAAAGGGCAGCATGGCGATCGAATTCCGCGGGGTCTCGAAGCGTTACCCGGATGGCACCGCCGCCGTCGACGACTTCAGCGTGCTCATCCCCGCGCACAAGACCACGGTGTTCGTCGGATCGTCGGGAAGCGGCAAGACCACACTGCTGCGCATGATCAACCGGCTGGTCGAGCCGACGACCGGCGTCATCACGATCGACGATGAGCCGATCTCGGAACGCGACCCGGTGACGCTCCGCCGCGGCATCGGGTACGTGCTGCAGAACGCGGGGCTCCTCCCCCACTTCTCGGTCGTCGACAACATCGCGACCGTTCCCGTGCTGAGCGGCGTCTCGCGGGCGAAGGCGCGCGCGGACGCACTCGAGCTGATGGATGTCGTCGGCCTCGAGCGCGGGCTCGCGAAGCGCTACCCGAGCCAGCTCTCGGGCGGCCAGCAGCAGCGCGTGGGTGTCGCGCGGGCCCTCGCGGTCGACCCCAACATCCTGCTGATGGACGAGCCGTTCGGCGCCGTCGACCCCATCGTCCGCCGTGAGCTGCAGGCCGAGACGCTGCGGCTGCAGGACGAGCTCGACAAGACGATCGTCTTCGTGACCCACGACATCGACGAGGCGTTCCTGCTCGGCGACCAGGTGGTGATCCTCGAGAAGGGCGCGCGCGTCGCCCAGATCGGCACCCCGAGCGAGATCATCGAGAACCCGGCGAGCGAGTTCGTCGCCGACTTCATCGGCGTCGAGCGCGGCGCACGGGCGCTGCGCGCCAAGCAGACGGCGCACGGGACGGTGCTCGTCGACACCGCCGGGCGCACGCAGGGCGTGCTGGTGGAGGACGAGCCGTGAACTGGGTGCTCGACAACCTCGACCTGATCGGCGCACTGACCGTCGACCACCTGCGTCAGAGCGCCGTCGCGATCGTCGCCGGGTTCGTCCTGTCAGTTCCCCTGGGCTGGCTGGCGTTCCGCTACACCAGGCTCCGCGGCACCGTGCTGACGGTCGTCGGGCTGCTGTACACGATCCCCTCGTTCGCCCTGTTCGCTCTGTTGACGCTGTTCGGCGTGCCCTACCTGTCGGAGTTGAACCTCGTCATCGCGTTGACGATCTACGCGGTCGCCATCATGACGCGCTCCGTCACCGACGGGCTGGCATCCGTCGACCCGGTGACGCGTTCCGCCGCCGTCGCTGTCGGCTTCGGCGCCTGGCGACGCTTCTGGACGGTCGACTTCCCGCTCTCCGGGCCCGTTGTGCTGGCGGGCCTGCGGGTGACCGCGATGTCGACGATCTCCCTCGCGACCGTCGGGGCGCTCATCGGGGTCGAGAATCTGGGCTACCTCTTCACGAACGGATCGCAGCGTCGAATCATCGCCGAGGTCCTCGCGGGCGTCGTCGCGGTCGTCGTCATCGCATTGATCATCGACGGACTGCTGATCCTGGCCGGTCGCGCCCTCATGCCGTGGACGAGGCGAACCAGGGCACCACGGCAGGCACGGCTTCGGGCGGTGACCGCATGAACCTGCTCGCCGAGGCGTTCGCCTGGATCTTCTCCCCCGAACGGCTGACGGGTTCGCTCCCGCTCCCGACCGCCATCGCCCAGCATCTGGCGTTCACGTTCGGATCCGTCGCGATCGCGGCCGTGATCGCAACGCCCGTCGGCTGGCTGATCGGCCACACGGGGCGCGGCCGTGAACTCGCCGTGTTCCTCTCGGGTGCAGCTCGAGCACTTCCCGCACTCGGGCTCGTGGTCCTCCTCTGGCTCGTCTTCGGCGTGGCCTTCAAGATCGAGGCCGCGGTGGCGGCATTCGTCGTCCTGGCGATCCCGTCGATCCTCGCCGGCGCATACGCGGGCATCGAGGCGATCGATCGGACCGTGATCGACGCCGGCCGCGCGATGGGAATGACCGAGTGGCAGATCCTGTTCCGGATCGAGATGCCACTCGGACTCTCACTCCTCATCGGCGGCTTCCGCTCGGCGACGCTGCAGGTGGTCGCCACGGTGACCATCGGCGCCTACATCGGCGTGGGCGGTCTCGGCTATTACATCCTGCAGGGCATCGCGCTCCGCGACTTCCCCGAGATCCTCGGGGCCTCCATCGTCGTGGTCGCACTCGCTCTCGTCCTCGACGGGGTCTTCGCCCTGCTCGCCCGCTTCGCCGTCCCCAGGACCGATGGTCCCCGCGTCCGTTCGGCGGCGAGTGCACCTGCTCTCGCCCGCGCCCCGCAGTTCTCCCGCTGATATCCCCCACCACCACACCGGAGGTAAACGAAAATGTCCACAGCACGCACGCGCCTGACCGCGGCGCTCGCAGGGATCGCCATCGCGGCACTCGCTCTCGCCGGCTGCGCGTCCAGCGACCCGCTGAGCGGTGACGGCGGCGACGGCGGCGACACCGGCGACTCGTCGACCATCGTCATCGGCTCGCAGGCCTACTACTCGAACGAGATCATCGCCGAGATCTACGCACAGGCCCTCGAGGCGGGCGGCTTCACGGTAGAGCGCAACTTCAACATCGGCCAGCGGGACGCCTACATGCCGGCCCTCGAGGACGGCGAGATCGACCTGTTCCCCGAGTACACCGGCAACCTGCTGCAGTACTTCGAGCCCGACACCACGGCGACCACATCGGACGACGTCTACGCGGCTCTGCAGGACGCGCTGCCCGAGGGATTGACGGTGCTCGACCAGTCGTCGGCGACCGACCAGGACTCCTACAACGTCACCGCCGCCTTCGCGGAGGAGAACGGACTCACCTCGATCGCCGATCTCGCCGGCATCGACGGCCTGGTGCTCGGTGGCGCGCCCGAGCTGGAGGAGCGCCCGTACGGGCCGACCGGACTCCAGGATGTCTACGGGGTGACCGTGTCGTTCCAGGCGACCGCAGACACCACCGTCGACGAGCTCGTCGCCGGGAACATCCAGATCGCCAACGTCTACAGCGCCGACCCGCGCATCTCGACCCAGGACCTCGTGACGCTGGAAGACCCTGAAGGCCTCTTCCTCGCCTCGAACGTCGTCCCCGTGGTCAACGCCGACATCGCCGACGAGATCGCCGACGTCATCAACGCGGTGAGCGCCGCGCTGACCCCCGAGGGACTGGTCGCGCTCAATGTGGAGTCCACAGAGGACGAGCGTTCGGCCGAGGACATCGCCGCGGACTGGCTCTCCGAGAACGGCCTGAGCTGACCTCGCACCGACCACAGGACGGCGCCTCCAGCCCTGCCCTCGCGGCACGGCGGGAGGCGCCGTTCTCTTTCTGCCGATGCACCTGAGACCACCCGGTCCTTTCGCTAGGTTGGGGCAGACACCGGAGAGCGAGAACAGGAGCCGCATGTCCGACCCCCTCCCGCCGCAGCAACCGGGCGACCACCCACCCACGGCC
>NZ_JBJDRL010000062.1:0-23413 GCF_044987475.1 Microbacterium sp. ZW CA_36 | reverse complement strand
CTACCCGAACGCGACCTACCCCGTGCATGCGCGGGCGGTGGATGCCGCGGGCAACACCGGTTACAGCCCAACGATCTCGCTGACCCTGCGCAACTGACCCCGCCCCCGGTCGTTGAGCGGAGGGCGCCCCAGCGCCCGCAGTCGAAACGCGTCGGGTGTGCCGTGGCGTCGGGCCCCGCTCGACTCCTCCACATGGACCCCCGCGGGCGCCCTGTCCACGGAGCACCCGCCCCTCATCGTACGGCGTGCGCGCCGCAAGCAGGATGACCTCATGGCTTACGTCTACATTCTGCGTTGCGCCGACGGCACCTTCTACGTCGGCAGCACCGTCGACCTCACCCGGCGCCTCGAGACGCACAACGCCGGCATGGGGTCGGCATACACGCGACGGCGGCTGCCGGTGGAGCTCGCGTGGTCGGGGGAGTACGAGCGCATCGCCGACGCCTTCGCGTGGGAGAAGCGGATTCAGGGGTGGAGCCACGAAAAGCGTGAGGCGTTCATGGCCGGAGGCCTCGACGCTGTGATCGGCTGGAGCAAGCGCGGCTCCCCTCCGCCCCCGCCGCCCCCCGGTCGTTGAGCGGAGGGCGCTCTAGCGCCCGCAGTCGAAACGCCCCCGCCGCCCGCACCGGTCGTTGAGCGGAGGGCGCTCTAGCGCCCGCAGTCGAAACGCGCCGAGTGTGCGGGAGGGTGAGCCGCGTTTCGACTCGCTCGTTCCTCACTCGCTCAACGACCGGGGGCGTGACCCCGGTCGTTGAGCGGAGGGCGCTCTGCCGCCCGCAGTCGAAACGCCCCGCCCCGCACCGGTCGTTGAGCGGAGGGCGCTCTAGCGCCCGCAGTCGAAACGCGCCGAGTGTTCGGAAGCGTCGGCCGCGTCCCCACTCGCCCATCCCTCGCTCGCTCAACGACCGGGGCCGCCCCGCACCGGTCGTTGAGCGGAGGGCGCTCTAGCGCCCGCAGTCGAAACGCGCCGAGTGTTCGGAAGCGTCAGCCGCGTCCCACTCGCCCATCCCTCGCCCCGTCAACGACCGGGGAGACGGCGCCTCGCGCCGACGTCAGCGGTTCTGCTCGAGCTGCTTCTTCGCGATCTCGGCGTCGAGCACGTCCCCCGGGGTGGCGGCGTCTTCCAGCAGCACATCCTCGTACGCCTCGGCCGCAGCTTCCGGCGCGGCGGCGCGGTCCTTCGGCTTGCGCATCTGCTTCACGAAGCCCATGATCTGCGCCACGTCGCGCCGGTAGGCGGGGATCAGCAGCAGCGGCCCGAGCACCAGTGCGCCCGCAAACCCACCCACCAGAATCTCGAGGATCGCGATGAGGTCGACGGCCCGCGTCGCGGCGAACGCCGAGCCGAACGCGAGCAGCGCGAACAGCAGCGGGCGCAGCACGGGGTAGAAGATGTCGCTGCCGCGCACGAAGGTGCCGCGGATCGCGAACGCGAAGCCCGGGATCAGGAGCAGGGCCGACAGGATGCCGTAGGTCAGGGCGAGCCCGTAGATCCCGCCCCACCAGATGCCGACGAAGAACCCGACGACCACGAGGGGCCGCGCGACGAGGTCGTAGAGAAGTTGCTGGTGCGAGCGGCCCATGGTGATGAACAGCCAGCCGCGCACCTTGCCGATGCCTTGGGCGATGCCCGCGATGGCGAGGATGCTGAACAGCACGGCGGCCTGCTCCCATCCAGGGCCGAGGAGGATGGCGAACAGGGGCTCCGACACCGTCGCGAGGATCGCGTAGGTGGGCAACGTGAGATAGCCGATCACGAGGAGGGCGCCGCGGATGTAGCGGCGGTAGCGGTCGCCGTCGTCCTGCAGCTTGCTGAGGACGGGCAGCGCGACTCGGCCGATCGGCCCGTTCAGCTGCTGCAGCGGCATGAGGAACAGCGCGTACGCGCGCGAGTACTGGCCGAGCACGGCGGGGCCGAGCTGTTGGCCGATGATCACGGTGTCGGCGTTGCGCTCGACGTAGTTGAGCAGCTCGGCGCCGAAGATGCTCCCGCCGCGCGTGACGAGGGGCACCACGTCGCGGTGGATGCGCGGCCAGCCGGGCCGGGGCCGGATCGCGAGCCACAGCATCACGAGCCGCACGACCAGTCCGGTGCCGACCATGACGATGAGCGCCCAGTACCCCCACCCGAGCAGACCCGCGGTGATCGCTGCCGCTACGCCGCCCACCATCGAGACCACGTCGATGCGGGCCAGCAGCGCGAACTTCAGCTCGCGGGTCGCGCGGGCCTGCAGCGGCATGGTGAGCCCGTTGACAATGAGGCTCGGCGCGATCACGAGCGTGATGAGCACGAGCTGGGGCTCGTCGTAGAGGTTCGCGATGAGGGGGGCGCACGCCGCGAGGATGCCGCCCAGCACCACGCCCAGCGCCAGTGCGAGCCAGAAGAGGCTCCGCCAGGCGCGCTCCGAGATCTCGCGCGCCTGGATGATCGCACCGGTGAGGCCGAAGTCGCGGACGAGGTCGATGATTCCCGAGATCGCCGTGACCATCGCGACGAGACCGAAGTCTTCGGGGCTCAGCAGGCGCCCGAGCAGCATGATCGCGGCCATCTGGATGAGGGTCTTGCCCCACATCCCGCCCATGGTCACGACGATGCCGCGCGACGCGCGGTGAGCCAGGTCGGTCATGTCCAGATCGACTTCAGGTACGCGTCGGTGGGGGTGGGCACCAGGGCGTCGAACTGGCTGGCACCCCACGAGTCCATCGAGCTGTCGTAGGTCCAGCGGCCCGATGCGACAGGGTTGCGCGTGGTCGCCTCCGCGTAAGAGACCTTGGTGTTCGAGACGCCGCCCCACTTGCTGCGGTACATCGAGCCGAAGATGTACGAGTCCTTGGCATAGAGCTGGAAGTCCTCGCCGATCCCATTGAGGGCCTGTGCGAGCTTCGGGGCGTCGGCGTTGGCGGGCTTGGGGTAGCGGGCGCGGATGGCGGTGGCCTGCGACGTGATGATGCTGTGGTCGAGCGTCAGGAACGGCGTGCCCTTGTTCGGGTCGTCGCTGCGCATGCCGCCGATCTGGAGGGCGCAGTTGAGCGAGCCGAAGAAGGTCGTGTCGCGCACGGTGAGCCCGCGGTACCAGCCCGATCCGTACATCTGGATCGTGTCGACGTGGTCGCTGGCGCCGGTGGGGCGGAACACCGGTGCCGAGTAGCATCCGTCCCACACGCTGTCGGTGAGTACGCAGTCGGCGCCCGCGGCATAACCGAGTGGGTCCGAGATGTCGGCCTTCGCGTTGCTCATGACGATCTCGTAGGCGCCGCATTCGCGGGTGGTGGCCCCGTACGACGAGGCCATGCTGAGGCCTTCCGACATGGTCGACTGCGCCCAGGCGCTGCGCGTGCAGTTGGTCATCAGCACGTCGACGCCGTTGATGCGGGCGAACGTGACGCCGTACACCTCGCGCAGGCGCGCCGGCTCGGTGATGATGACCGAGCCCCAGCCGTCGCGCGGCGAGACGAGCACGTTCTTGCTCCACTGGGCGCTGCCCAGGCCTTGCAGCACCGCCTTCGACCCCGACGACGCACCCAGGCCGGGCAGGGTGCCAGGCCGCACCTTGATGTGCACGCCGGCGGCGGCCTTCGATGCGGTGACCGCCAGGAGTGCGGTGCGGATGGCCGCCCACGTGCAGGCGACCTCGACCGTCGTCGTGACGGTGTCTTTGATCCAGGGCGTGTGGGCGGGCCAGTGGGTGCCGTTGGGGCCGAACGAGCGGACCACCGCGGGGCGGGCAGTCCCGACGATGGCCGCGGGCGCGGCGGTCGGAACCGAAGAGGCGGAGGGGACGGATGCCGTCGCCGACGGCGACGCCGCGGTCTGGGCGGGTGCGCACATGGCGGTGGCCGCCGCGGGCGCGGCGACGGCGAGCAGGCGGACGAAGGATCGGCGGCTGAGCGGGTTGTTGTTCATCGTGGAGACCTTCCGTCGGAAGTGGACAGCGAACCGGAGGACGAGGCGGCGGCACCCGCGCGGCGGGCGGGCCACGCGAACAGCAGGTCGAGAGCGGGCAGCACGCGCAGCAGTCGCACCATGACGACGCCCGCGCCGAGTCCGAACACGAAGCCGACGGCGAGCGCGATCCAGGCGTTCCCGGTGAGGGCGCCGAGGGCGACGCCGGCGCTCGCCGGCCACCAGTGCACGATGTAGTACACCAGCGAGTCGCGCCCGACGGCGCGCAGCGGTCGCAGCATCCGTGCCGATCCGATGCGGCGCGCGATCACGATCGCGATGCCGATGCCGCCGGCGGCGAACGGCGCCGACAGGGCGGTGTACCGCAGACCGACGCCCACGGCCGCGGCGGCGACGGTGGCGAGGGCGAGTGCCGCGCAGCCCCAGATGACCCAGCGGCGCGCGAGGGTGCGCTCGAGGGCGCCGACGTGCTGCGAGAACCACACGCCGATCATGAAGAACACCAGCAGCAGGAAGAAGCGCCGGGCACCGAAGTCGGGCACGAGCGCGGCGGCGACGAGCGCGCCGGCGGCGATCCACAGCGGCGGCACGCGGGGCGTGACGAGCGCGACCATATAGAAGAGGAACAGGTCGTACAGGAACCACAGGTGCTCGACCGGGTCGTACAGCGGCAGCAGCAGGTCCCATGGGGTGACGACGTGCGCGGTGACGCCGCCGATGATCCCTTCACGGATGCCGAACCCGTACAGCAGCGCGAGCGCGATGACTGACCACACGAGGTACGGGTACAGCACGCGGCGCACCTTGCCGGTGATGTAGGCGCGCGGGCCGCGGGCGAGTGAGGCGCTGACGAGCAGTCCCGAGAGGAACACCATCAGCGGCATGCGCACGGGGGAGAAGACGGTGTTGAGCACCCATGCGACCTCGGGTGCGCCGAGAGGGGAGGAGCTCGCGAAGAGCACGGCGTGGTTGAACACCACGAGGATGATCGACGTCCCTCGCAGGACGTCCATCCATTCGATGCGCGACTTCTCGACCGCTGCCATCTGTCTCCGAGCTTCGGCGTGCTCAGGTTCTCCGGCGCCGGCTCAGCGCGATGCCGCCGGTGATGGCCGCCACGGCGGCGACGGTCGCGGCGACGGTCCAGCCGACGGCGGCGCCGGTGGCTGCAAGGTCGTCGTCTGCAGCGGCTGACGCGGGGGTCGTGGCTGTCGACGGCACAGGCGTCGCCGAGGCCGTCGACACAGGTGTCGTCGGAGTGGGAGTCGGTGTCGCCGTCGCGGTGGGCGTCGGCGTCGCCGTCGGGGTGGGCGTGGGAGTCGGAGTGGGCGTCGGCGTCGGCGTCGGCGTGACGGCGCAGCCGATGACGGTGACGAGCGGGCTCGGGTAGGTGACGAGTCCGGTGGTCCACGACGGCTCGGCGTCGTCAGGGCTGGCGTAGCCGTAGGCGACCGCGGACGTATTGTGGAGGTCGTCGCAGGTGTGGCCGGTCACGGTCGCGTCGTAGGTGCGCACCTCGCCAGCCTCGTAGCGGCTCGGGCCCCACGTGTACACCTCGCCGTCGGGACCGTTGACGGTTGCGGCGCCCCACGCGGGGACGGACGACAGGTTGCGGGTGTACACCGAGATGTCCACTTCGCCCGGCGTCGTGAAGTCGAGCACCACGCTCGCCTCGCCGATGATCGCGCTGGTGTCGGCCGATGCCGCGACCGCAGCGAGTGCCCCTCCGCCGAGGCCGAGAGTGATCGCGGCCGCCATGATTGTGACTCGTCTGCCTCTGTACATGTGCTCCCCAAGCCCAAAAGAGAACGCCCGGGGCCGTTCCCTTCCGGCTCCGGGCGGCAGTGCCCCATCTAGGTGCCACGCTACGGTGATCCTCCGGGCGGGGGGTTACTGTCGCGTTTCGTCTCGGTTAAGCCCCGTGTTCAGGAGTTTGGGATGCCGGGGTGTCGCCGTAGTAGTGGCGCACGGACTTCCGCGAGTCGATGACGAGGAGCGCGTAGAGCGTGACAGCGGCTGTGGCAGCGAGCGCGACGAGCGCGAGGACAACGGTGACGATGACTCGGATCACGGTGGGGGCGAGGCTCCGGGGCGAATGGGCGAGGTGGGAGTGCCCATCAAGCTTAGGCGCTCGCCTTCGCCGCCAATGGGAGCGCGCGTACCGCGTGGCGAGGCGTCGCCCGTGTCGGCGCGGGTGCGCGACGCCTAAGTTGCGCCGTGCGGTCGCGGTCGATGTGCTTGGGCGGCAGAACCACACCTTCGCCTCGGTTACAACTCCTTCGATCCGGATGTCCCACCAGTTGTACTGGTGGCCCGATGATGGCAGGACTCGCAAAGCAGTAACCGTTGCGCGTAGATCTCACGACGGTTCTAAGCAGTCGCGCGATCACATCGAACCTTGGAGTCAGAACGTCCCCGGGGCTCGTGGCAGGCGATGATTTGACTCAGTTCCCGGCCACTGAGAGATATAGGTGGCCGTATTCGGCCCCGATGTGCGCCCAGTCCCGCTTCGACAGATCCAAGGAGCTGACTGGCGGCGCCGAGAGGGTCCGTCCAATTGCGCCGCTGAGGTGCTCGGCAGTCAACTCACCGTCGAACAGCATTACCCACCGGTCTCCCAGCTCGAGCCGAAGGCTCTCGGTCGACGGTGTCCGTGGTACCAGGACCGGAACTCCCAAGGTCAGTGCGAGGAAGATCGACCCCGAGTTGTAGAGCTGGCTGTATGGCAGCACCACGATCTGTGCGGTGGAGACGACCTTGATCAGGTCCTCCTCCTCAAGTTCCTTCAGCATCAGGGTCACGGGGGCCGCCGCTGCAGACTCCTCGATCGCGCGTCGCGTCATTTCGTCCCAAGGCTTGCCTGCGATCACGAGTGACAAGGATGAGTCAGCGGTTGAGGCTGCCCTGAAGGCATTGACCAAGCCCGGCACATTTTTATACTCCCGAATGGCGCCGAAGTACATCAGGCGCCCATCGACACGCGCGGTCTCGGCACGCCGCTGGTACTTCTGTCGGTAGTCGCCGTGGGGTATGACGTGCATCGGTTTGATGGGATAGGCCGACAGCGAATCGGTGTCATTCAAGGCAACGAAAGCGGCCGCTGAGCGGTAGACCCGGTCGAGTGTGCTGCCTTCCGCCCGTGACATCGATTCGTGCGGAGCGAGATTGTGGATTGTGACGATCGTCTTGGCGCGCATTCGGCGGGCACGGCGAAGCACGTGTCGGAGAGCGGCTCTCTTCAGCACGGCCTTAGCTGGGTTGGGCGCTCGGACAAGATTCTCGGGCCACTGAAAGTGCAGAACGTCGAACTTCCCGAACAACGCCGTGCGCCAGCTGAACCACTCGGATTCGACGTACGTGGGGAGGTTGGCGACGAGCAGTTCAGCGAACGGATTAGTTCGCGAGTTCGGCTTCACGACGCTCTGGAGGACCGTCACTCTTGTCAAGGTATCTCCTCGTCATCCGCGGCACGATTCTTGTCCAGCGTGGTTGGGTCGCTGCGAGATTGCAAACTCACCCGGCATGACCCCGGCAGCGAACGATCCAACCGTCGCACATATACTTCGAAGCGGCCGCAGTGACCCTGACGCGAAGGATGACATTGACTGCTGTTCGTGGAGTTGAGGTGTTTCACTGGAACCCGAAGCGGCCCGTCGTTCGCGGTCGCCTGGGGAGGCTCGTACCGCTTCGCCGCCCTGTCGGCAACTTCGGGGACCTGCTCGGCCCAGAAGTCGTCGATCGCCTCGCGCCCGACTCGTTCGCGCCACCCGGGTCGCCGCGGCTGTTGACGGTGGGGTCGATCCTCCATTTCGCCGCGGACAGCGATGTCGTCTGGGGGTCAGGCGTCAACGGAAAGGTCCCGACGACGGATTTCCGCGCGAATCGACTGGACGTGCGCGCTGTTCGAGGACCACTGACGGCGGAGTTTCTACAAGCCCGCGGTATCGAAGTTCCCGAGATCTTCGGTGATCCAGGACTCCTTGCCCCCGCGCTCCTCGGCGTCCGCAGATCCGAAACTCCGCGTATCGCGGTGACGCATCTGCCCAACCTCCATGATGCTCCCGCGTGGAGAAGACTCCCGGGCTTTCTCAGTCCGACGACCGACCCGCGCCGTGTGTTCGAGGCGATCGGGCAGAGCCGACTTGTCATATCGTCCTCACTGCACGGTCTCGTGATCGCCGATGCTCTCGGCGTGCCGGTGTCGCTCGTGCGCCCGACGAAGGAGAGTCTCTTCAAGTACCAGGACTATCTCGAGGGCACTGGTCGACGCCTTGGGCACGTGAGCGACGACGTGTCAGAGGCGCTCCGGCACCGTCTGGAGCCGCTGCAGTGGGACTCCGAGCCGCTTGTGACCGCATTCCCGCGCGACATTTGGGTCCCGCAGCCGGAAAGAGCTCGGGGCTGAGCCGCTCAGCTTAGCCTCACCGGCCGGCGGCGACCCCGGCGAGCCGCTGAGGGCAGGCGACCAATGTTCTCGTATCGTCCAGGCGACCGGCCCAGAATAAGAACCCAGACCTGTCCCCAAATCGACCAACCGCTCGAGATGTCGCCGCAACGGGATTGCCCTAGAGTGTTTCCGGGCCTCTTGTGGCGACGATGGCGCAGGCTCGGTGATCCGCAACGCGGATCGCTGATGCGAACTGCTCCGAATCGCTAGGAGAACAATTGACCTTGAACGACGCTGATCGCAGCTACCTCGGTGGGATCCAGGACGCCACGCGAGAGGTCCTGCGCAAGGTGATCGGGGATGCGACCGCTGTCGCGATCGTGGATGCCCCGAATCAGCGAAACGTCGGGGACGCCTTGATCTGGCTCGGCGAACTCGAGTACCTGCGCTCCCTTGGGCTGAAGATCGAATATGTCGCGGACTTGTGGTCATATGACGCGAGGGCTTTGCGCAAGGCGATGCCAAAGGGCGTCATCCTTCTTCACGGCGGCGGCAACTTCGGCGATCTGTGGATCGGACACCAGATTCTGAGGGAGATCGTCGCCACCGATTTCCCGGATTACAAGATCGTGCAATTGCCGCAGTCGATCCACTTTGAGGACGCGCAGCGTGCCAAGCTCGCCGATGATGTTCTCGGACGCCATCCGGACCTCACAGTTTTGGTTCGCGAGTCTCAGTCCCTCGGGCGGGCTCAGCAGTCTCTGCCGAACGTGGCAGTGGAGTTCTGTTACGACATGGCCCTCGGGTGGACCCCGTCGAAAATCCCCGATCGAGATGAGCGTGGCTTGCTGGCGATCGCTCGCGCGGACGTGGAAGCATCGAGTTCTCTCGACTCAGTCGACGAGGACTGGATCGTGGGCCAGGATTTGACGGTCACGGATTGGGGGCCACGAGGCATGTCAAGTGTGGCCTGGCACGGCGCACGGAGCCTGACCAGAGTGCATCGCTTCTACGCCCGCGCGCGTCGTAAGCTTCCGTATCTTCCCGTGAACCTGCCGGACAAGTTCGGCACGTGGGCACTCGCTCGAACGAACTCCGCCAATGTCTCCGGTGCGGTCGACCTCTACTCCCATGCGCGCGTGATTGTGACCGACCGGCTTCACGCCCATGTTCTGGCGGCGCTCCTCGGTAAGCCGCACGTTGTACTCGACAACAGCTACGGAAAGGTGAGCGGCATCTTCCAGGAGTACACGGGACAGTTCTCCACTGCGAGATACGCCGCTGACCTGGATACCGCACGGGGCCTCGCTGCGTCATTGGTCGCCTGATGCTTGCGTTCGTCACGTCGCTGCGACACCCCGCCAACTCCGCCGACTATTCACGGGTGGAGTCACTGCTGGAGCAGACGCTTCGGTCAGTCTGCTCGCAGACTGACGATGACTACGTCGTTATCGTCGTTGGAAATCAGCGCCCGAGCTTCACGCTTCCTCCCCAAGTCCACTTCGTCGCGGTCGATTTCCCCCCGCCGGTCACTTTTGGGGAGCTTCACGCGCCTCGCGATGCGTTCGTGCGCGACAAGGGCACGAAGATCGCGGCAGGGTTGATTGCGGCGCGTCGTTTCCGGCCCGATCAGGTGATGATCTTCGACGCCGACGACTTCGTAAGCAGGCGCCTCGCCGCGCACGTGAAGACAGATCCGTCCTCGCCTGGATGGGTCATCAGCGACGGATGGATGTTCTCGCGGGCGCGTAATGTCTACCGCCCGGTGAGCCACTTCAACCGCACGTGTGGCACGTCCTTCGTCGTCCCATACGAGGCGTATCAGGTGAGCGCCGACATCCGGGTGGATGCGTCACAGGACGAACTGATCGCGGCGTTCGGCGACGTCCTCACCAACATCATGGGTGCTCACCGCGGGGCGGTCGAGTGGCACCGTGCGCGCGGGCGTGAGCTCGAGATCCTTCCGTTCAGGGGTGCGGTTTACCACGTCGACACGGGTGAGAATCACTCGGGCAAGTCCTTGCGCGGTCTCGCCTTCCCGTCGTCGAGAAGATTCCGTCAAGAGTTCGGTGTGCCCTACGGGCAAGGGCCCGTATGGACGGCGTGGTCGGCGTTCGGTCCGGTCGCCCTGGTGGAAACGGTTCAAGCCAAGGCTCTGTCCGTGGCTGCTCGACTGTTCAGATCGTTCGCGCGGCCGAGTTGATGAGCGGAATTCTCCGCTTGTTCGGGGAGAGATCTCATGTCGGTGGATGACGACGGCCTCCGCCGCCGAGCGACTGCGTCGATCAGTTGGGTCGTCGCCGAACGTTGGGCATCGCGGCTCCTCTCCCTGGGAGTTCTCGCAATCCTGTCGCGGGTGCTGGGACCCACCGACTTCGGTCTCATCTCGATGGCGACAGCCGTCGTCGCGCTCGTCCAGGTCTTTGTCGACAGCGGGTTCAGCAGGGCACTCGTGCAACGAAAGTCGCTGGTACATCTGGATGTGTCCACCGCCTTCTGGGCGTCAGTGGCCATGTCGGTGGTTCTCGCGGGTGGACTAGCCCTGTGTGCGCCGTTCATCGCGGCACTGCTCGGGGAGCCGCAGTTGGCGCCTGTGATACAGGCGCTCAGCCTTTCTCTCCCGTTGCTCGCTCTCTCCCAGACGCCGGCGGCCATGCTTGAGCGCGACCTCGACTTCAAGCCGCTGTCCATCCGGCAGCTCATCGGGACCGTCGGCGGGGCCTTGGTGGCAATTCCCCTGGCCCTCCTCGGCTTCGGCGTGTGGGCGTTGGTGGCGCAGACGGTCATAGGCGCTTTGTGCGCGACGATCGCGCTCTGGGCATCGACCTCATGGCGCCCCAGCCTCGAGTTCTCCTGGACGTCGCTCAGGGGACTCTGGTCGGTCGGCGGCGCCATCCTGGGCATCGACTTGCTCGACGCCATCCAGGCGAATATCGACAAGCTCGTCGTCGGGGCTTTCTTCGACCCGACAACGCTCGGTTACTACTTTCTTGCGCAACGCGTGGGGACGATCCTCATCGAGCTCGTCACGTCAGTCATGTCGCGAGTGTCATTGACCACGTTTTCGCGGGTTCAGGATGATCGTCAGCGTGTCGATCGCATCTTCCGCCAGCTGACGTTCGCTGCCTCAGCTGTCAGCGTGCCAGTCTTCGGACTAGTCGCAGTATTCGCGGAGCAGATCGTCAATGGTGTGTTTGGTCCCGGATGGGAGCAGGCCGTTCCGATCCTGTGGATATTGGCTCCGGGCTGGGCCCTCGGCGCGGTCATGTATTTCGACCGCAACGTTCTCATCGCGACGGAGCACACTCGAGCTGCGCTGATACTCGCCGTCGTCCAGAACGCTGTTTCCATCGTGCTCGTCTTCGTTTTCATTCCTTTTGGCGTTCTCGGTGTCGCGTTCTCGCGGCTTGCCCGGTTCGTCACCTGGCCGGCGCGCCTTGTCGTTCTGCACCGCCTGGCGGGAGTCGCGATCGGCAAGTACCTCTTGCAGATAGGGAGGGCCATCGCAGCGATATCGCCGTTCATCGTTCTGTGCGCCCTGCTCCAACTGACGCCATGGGCGAACTCCGACCACGCGCTCTGGACCTTCGCCCTACCGCTCGCAGGCTTGTCGCTCGTCGGCTACGCGGGCGTCTTGTGGCTGATCGCGGGAACCGAAAGTCGGGCGTTGATCGCTCGGGTCATCACCGACGTCCGCCGCAGGGGCCGTGCCGCAGAGTAGGAGCTGCCGCCATCGGCTCGCCGCGGCGAGCACGGCATTCTGCCTTCGCGACACGGCCTAGTCGGGACGGTGGTGCAGCGCGACTTCGCGACGGGCGCCCGACGGTTGCGAGGAGCTGCTCATCGAGCTGCAGCTCACCATGTCGTTCGACGAGTACCGCGAGCGGCACGACATACAGCCGGGCGAGTACGGCGCCGCGTTCGCGGCGTGCCGCACGAGGTCAGCGGGTGGGACCGCGACCTTGAGTCACCGGGAGCGCCGGCGTCGGCGTCGGGGAGCGAGCTCCAGGTAGAGCCCGCCGACGATGATGAACGCGAGCAAGGCGAATAGCCACGGGCTCTCGAGCATCCCCTGCCACAGCCCACCCAACATCATGCCGATGCCCTGCCAGAACGCCGGCAGGAACGAATCCCCCAGATTCCACATGTGGGGACCGTACGGCACACTGACATGCGGGGGCTAGGTCGACGCGCGACTCGAAGAACTTGGGGGTTCAGACGACCGGGGCGGTATCGGGACTCCAGCGTCGAAGCGTCGACGAGGTCCTTGCGTGAGCGAAGCTGGTGTTGGAGCCTGCGCTCCAGGGCGAGCGAGACTTTCTGATCGGCGATGAGCGGAACCTCGCGGGCCCTTACAACGGGGTTTCGAATGGCCGGTCCCTGACATTCGTGCTCCAGAACCTGAGGTCACGCGTAGCCGACTTCAACGCCTGTTACGCCCCCATCCAGGCCGGTCTCCGCGCCGATCCAACTGCGCGTTTCTGTCACGACCTGCGCAGCAAGATCGAAAAGCAAGGCCATCACGGCGGCGCCCAGAACACCCTTCATGCCTGGGAACTCAATACCCGCGATCTGCTGGCCGCGGCACCTCCAGGCACGACGGGCATGTTCATCGCTGATCATCTCAGTCGTTCTGGCTGGAATGTCGAGATGCCCGATGGTACAGAGCGGGTCGTGTACTTCACGATCCCCGCGCCCGTCGCCAGCACATCACCTCTCCTCGAGGGGGCGCCCGACCCGCTGAGCATCGAGAGGCCGGTTTCGGCGTCCGCGGTCGGGCGTGTTCAACGAGCCCACGATGGACATGCTCGACAGAGCACTCCGGCAGTGACACGGCCGCCGTTGATGTCGGTGGTGAGCGTGTAGCTCTTACCCTCGGCCGGAGGAATGATCCCGGCCGCCCTTGACGAAGAACCGTCGCTACGAGGCGCACTACGACGCCCTCAACGACAAGCGCATCGCAGGCGCACCGTCGCGGCCGACGACGCTGCCGGCGGCCGCGTACGGTCCTCACCAGCTTGAGTGGGTGCCGATAGTCGGGCAGCGCCCCCCCGTGTGGGCGCGGGTGTCCTGGCCCGACCGGCCCGCCGAACGGATCCCCGCGTTCGCCAAGGGCTGGAACGACCGCGTCGTCGTCATCGCATGGGGCGGGCCCGGCGGCGCGATCGACACCGTCGTGTGGAGGGACGCGGTGACTCATCGGGAAGCCTGACGACATACCCCTTGTCCCCAGAAAGGGGGACAGCTAACGTGAGACGGCGACGAGTGATGGGACTTGGGGTCCATCTGCATCAGTGGCCGCATGGGGGACTGGGGACACCATGAAGCATGACGTTGTTCGAACGATCAGGATCGCTGGACGAGAAGGTGTGGAGGATTTCGGCGTCTTCCGCGGCGAATCCGCCACACAAGCGGCTATGCGGTGGCTCAATGATCATCCAGAATCACAGATGAGCTTCCTCGATGGGGATGAGGGCGAGCGGCCCACTTCACGAGTCCGGGCGCTGGTATCATCGGTCGTCTCCCGAGCGATCGGTGTGAGCCGCACCATCCTGAAGAGCCGACCGCTCAGTGCTTCTCGTCGTGACTCGACGCCGAGAGACTGAGGGTTTCGACTGACATAGCCTCCGTCGTTGTTGTGCTGGCAGTGCGGCCATCGTGGCGAACCCGAAGTCGTCCAGCACGGACCCGGATACGCCGCCGGCGGCAGCCCTAGTCGGCGGACCGCCCGAGCCGGAACCCGCGGGCCCTGAACTCGGCCTTCTGGTGGCTGGTGACGAAGTGGCGTTCGACGAGCCGGTGGAACACGTATGCGAGGGCCGCCGCTATCGGGAGCACCAGGGCGAGCATGAGGACCAGTTGCAGCCATGTCGGAAGCCCGAGCGGGAGTAGCAGCAGGTTGCCGAGCGCGAGAAGTGGCGAGTGGATCAGGTAGAGGCTGTACGACCAGAGGCCAACCCACACGAGGAATCGCGTCTCGAGGGCGCGGTGCAACCACGTGCGACGGCCGTCGAGCGACGCGGCCGAGAGCCACAGCAGCCCGAGCGCGATCGCCGCACCGATCAGCGACTCGGAGTACATGTTCTTCTCCTCCGCGCTCACCGGGTCTATGTACAGCCAGCCGACGGCGATCGCGAAGAGGATCAGCGCCGGCCACCCGGCCTTGATCCGGGTGCGACGGACGGCGAGGAAGGCGGCGAGCATTCCCATCCCGAACAGTCCGATCAGCCAGAAGTGCGCGGCGGCGACGTTGGGCACGTACCGTGTCAGCAGGACGCCGAGCACGATCGCGATGCCGGTCGTCCACCACGGGCCGAGGCGACGCCAGAGGGGCAGAAGGACGAGCGGCATCAGGAAGTAGATCTGCCACTCCGTCGCGATCGACCATGCCGGGCCGTCGATCTGGTAAATCCACTCGGGCGAGAGGTTGTGGACGACGAGTAGGTGCGAGATGAGCCCGCCGACGGTGACCGGGATCTTGTTGTCCCACGCGGTGCCCGACTCCTCGTTCAGCACGGGGATGGTCCAGATCATCACGAGGAAGATCGCCAGCGCGGCGTAGTAGGGCGGGAGGATGCGCTTCGCCCGGCGTCCGATGTACCGCCCGAATCCGCCGCGGAGCTCGAGGTCATCGGTCCGCGCGACGGGAAGCATCAGCACGAACCCGGAGAGCACGATGAACACCGGGACGGCGTAGTCCCCGATCTCGACCAGACGGCCCACGAGCGGCAGGTCGGCCTTCACATCGCCAAGGTAACCGGTGAACGTCGTCGCGTGGTAGACGGCGACGGTGAGAGCGGCCACCGCCCGGAGACCGTCGGCGAACTCGAACTTCGGTCGAGGTGTCGGCAAGGCAGTCACGAACAGAAGCTTGCCAGACATGCCGTGACGCGCGGGTTACAAGACGAAAACACGAAAACGCCCCTCACCAGCCTGAAGGCATCGCGTGCAGGATGCTCTCGCGCTCCAGTGGCCTGGCGCGATGACGGCCACGACATCACTGCGGCTCGCCCTCCAGCGCGGCCAGACCGGGGTGTTCCCCAGCGACGACGTGTCGCTCGTACTCATCGCAGAGCAGCGCCCGACCCGCGAAGCGCTCTCGAAGCTCCGGCAAGAGGTCGCTGAGAACCACGCGAACCGGCCGAGCGAGCCCACGCCGTCCGACGCCGACGCGTTCCTCTGGCAGATGAACACCGAGACGCTCCTGTCGGACCGCACGGAACGGCTGCTCGACGTCATAGACCGAGCCATCGAGGTCGTCACCCATCCCCGTCTGAGGGGTGGCAGGCGTTCTGTTGTGAGTCTGACGTGTCAGTAGAGCGCGCAGTTGGCTTGCAGGGCGGCGCGGATGGTGTTGAGCTGCGCGCCCGTCAGGATCTCGGTGTACCCGATGATCTTGGCCACGTCCGAACGGTAGATGGTGCCCGCCGCAACTCGCCGGCCCACTGTGAGGTGGGAAAGGAGCCCGGCCCAAGGGTGCCGGTCCCATTCCCGGGTCCACGCTCAACAGCGCGACTTTCCAGGCACTCGCTCTGAAGTCGCCGCCAGCTCATCGCGCAGCGATACTCGGAGATCCTCGCCGGCCACAACTTCCTGGCGCACTACCTGCTGCGCGGGCGGTCCACGCTGGTCGGCGGCGCTGTCGCTTACGTGCCGGACGAGGCAACCTCGTCGGGTGCGACCGCGGAGACTGTCGCACCTGGTGGCGAGTACCCGATCACCGCTTTGCCGGCAGACGCCGCTGTGCTCGTGGCGGCGCTCAAGAAGGGTCTCGGTACCGAGATCGCCGTGTCCAGTGATGCCGCGGTTCTTTGCGGTATGGACGCTCGGCCGGCGATGATGGCGCCCAAGACCCACGGGAACGCGAACCATATGTTGTTGGTCGCAGCCGCCAGCAGGGCGAATGAGATCACGAACAGGGATGAGCCGACTCGCGCGGTGGCGAACCAGAAGATCGCCACCGCGAGGATGAAGAAGACGCCCGCCAAGATGCCGCCGTCGTAGAAGATGGCCACCCAGAGGGTCGGCAGATATGCCGCTGCATAGGACGTGACTCCTGCGTCGTGCATTTGCGAGTAGCCGTTGAAGCCGAACCCGGTGAGCCAGGCCCCGTGCATTGTTAGGTCTTGGAGCGCGCTGTCGATGGTCAGAGACCTCGTCAACCCCGTGCCTCGGTCCAGATCGAACAGGGCCGACAACCGCCCTATCGTTGCGCTGAGAAGTGGGTCGCTTCCTGCGGTGCGGGTAGAAGGGGTTGCCCCGAGCGCGAGTATCACCAGCGCTGCCATCAGCGGGATCGCGACGAGTACGCCCTTGCTTCGCCCAAATTGGCGGATGGCGAATGCGGCCGTGACCGCTGCCCAGAGCACCCATGCGACTCGCGTGAAGGTCAGGTACACGGAGACGCTTCCTACGAGGAGGAATACCCACAGCAGCCCGGCGGACATCGCGGCACGCCACACGTAGATCGCGCATGCAGTGAGGGTGAGGAATGCCGCATACAGGTTCGGTTCATCGAACAGCCCCTCCAACCGGAAGAGGGCGGTCGCGTAGTCAGACTCGACGAAGTCGTTGGCCGTGCCGCTGATCTGGGCTGCCACCCAACCGAAAAGTGAGACCAGCATGGCGATGGTGACAGCGGCGACCAGGGGACGTATGACCGACTCGACCATGGCCCTGAGGGCAAACACGAGGGCGCACGCCAACACGTTGGCGCAGATCCAGATGAGTAACCGCAGACTCTCCATGGCACTGGGTGCGACGAACGCGCTCGCAACGAGGGTGAACAACCACCAAAGAATGGTGGCGGCCAGCCATGCGACAGTCCACGGTGCAGAGCGCGGCCGCACGTTGGCGCGAGGGCGATTCCCCATCCAGACCAGGAGCAGGATGGGGATCGCGAGGTGCTCCGGCAGGAGAGTGAACGGGCCGACATTGAACCGCACCGACGGGATCATCATCAGAACGAACGCGCATATGAACCAGAATCTCGCCGCGCGCGTGGGCTGCTGGCGCGAGTCACGCGCGCTGGAGCGCATCGAAGTACTCTCTGGATTGGCGTGCGGGATCGAAGGAACCGAGCGCGTTCTGCCTTGCGCGCTCTACGACGCCCGTTCCCGAGGAGCACTCCTGAATGGCACGTCGAATTGCGTCCGCAAGCGAGCCTTTGTCGTCGACACAGTATGTGAATCCCGTCTCGCCATCGGTGAGGATTTCGCCGATTCCGCCTGCCTCCGGCCCAACCGCGAGGACACCAGCCAATTGCGCTTCAGCGGCAACGCGGCCGAACGGCTCGTTGTCGTTGGTGAGGACCAGAATGTCGAGGTTTTCCATCGTGGCGTTCTGCGGCACGCGTCCCTCGTCGGAGAAGTCTTCGCCGAAAAGTTCTCGCGCGAGATCGACGATCTCCGAATGGTAGCCGCGATTCTCTTCCGTCGTCGCTCCTCTCATGACGACCCGAACCGGTGCACCTGCCTGCGCGATTGCCCGGAGGGCGACCTCCAGGTTCTTGTCGGGCGAGATCTGTCCGACAAGGCCAACGCGCGGCCCCTCGCCACGGGCGTCTAGCGACGGAGCAGCCGGAGAGGCTTCGTCGCGGGGTGCGAGCGTGACTGGTCGATAGATTCGCTTACGTGCGGAGGGGCCATGGGGCAGTTGGCGGAGAATGAAATCGCTGACGGTGATCGCCAAGTCGCATACTCGCATCATGTCGAAGTAGATGCGGCGCCGAGGGTTTCGATTCTGCGAATCATGGACGTCGACGACGACGCGTGTCGATCTGGCACGCAGGACCGATTTCAGCAAGAGCACCGTGGGCAAGAGGTAGAAGTCGAAGACGACGATGACGTCTGCCGTCTTGGCGGCCCTCATGATCGGCCGGAAGAATCCAGCGTTGCGTGTGAGACGTCCGGCGCGCGCCGAGACCAGCGTTGCGGGGCGTTCAACGGATGACAGCCACGCCGTCGCCAAAGCCGGATTCGATGTGATCAGGTCCGGGGGCTCGGGGAAGTTCTTCGCGAGCGACAGCAGGCTCAACTCGGCGCCCCAGATGACTCGGCTGCCCGTCACGAAGGTCACCGCTCGCCCGGTCACGGAGTCACTCCTTCTCTATGCTTGATGAGCTGCGCAGGTACGCCGCCGACGATCGTCATCGGAGCGACGTCCGATGTGACCACTGCACCAGCCGCCACTATGGCGCCCCGACCGATGCGCACGCCGCTCAGTACAGTCGCCCCCGCCCCGATCCACACGTCGTCGTCGATGACCACGGAGCGGCGCCGTTCGCCCTGATCGCGTATGGGTCTTGTGGGGTCATCGGCGATGTGGTTCTCCGAGAAGACGGAGACATAGGGGCCGAGGAGACAGTCGTTGCCGATTCTCACGCCGCCGCCGCCATGGACGAAGTTGCCGAGACCAATGGCTGTGCGGTCTCCGACGACGATGCCTTCACCGAGATTGCGCAGCACACCCGAAGCTCTCAGGGTCGCCCTCTCGTCAACTGTGACCGCGTCCCCGAGGACGATCCCGTCACGGGCGCGCGCATCTATGAGGACCGCACGAGCGATCGATGTCCCGGCCCCGACTTTCAGCATGGACCGCCCGCGGACCCGCGCCGAAGGCGAGATGAAAGCGCCAGGGTGTCGCCGAAGCACCGCAACGGCTCGATTGGCGGCCTTCTCGAGCACGAACCCGAGGATTGTCGTCAAAGGGAGTTCCCGATCGAAGCCCGAATCAAGACCCCGTGCGGCTGCGTATCGCCGATCCAGCATCTGACGCAACTTGGAGCCCCCGAGCGAGGGGGCCGGACTGGCGACCAACTCACTGCGGATCGATCGCACTGCGTCGTCCCAGCGCGTGTCCGGTTGAGGCGGAGCAGGACGGTCCGCTGGCTCTGACGCGAGGGCTTTCTCCATCGCGTGAGCAATGGCGCGCGGATTCTCGGGATCGAAGTACTCCCTCGCGGTACCGATCTCGAGGAACGGAGGAATCCGGCTCGCGACTGCCGGTGCGCCGAAATGCTCGGCCTCGATGAGAGGGAGGCCGAATCCCTCATCAAGAGACGGGAAGACGAACAGCGAGCAGTGCTGATACAGGTATGCGAGTTCGCCGTCGTCGACCGATCCGAGAAAGGTCACGCGGTCGTGCCGAGCGCCGGTCGCGCCGGCTCGGCCGTCGGCGGCACCCACGATGAGCAGCCGGTGGCCGGTGAGCGCGGTCGACGACGTGAAGGCCTCGATGAGCCTCTGCAAGTTCTTTCTGACGTTCAGCCGTCCTACCGCAAGAACATACGGGGTGCTGTCGAGGCCACTGGGCGGGCGTGGGGAGGCGTGAGCCAGCCCGTAGGGAACCCCGAGACCTACGGGGCGCACCTTCTTGCGCAGCCGGGGCATGAGCCGCGTGATTCGCTCCGCTTCCGCGTGGGAGGACGTCAAGACGACATCGGCGTGCGGCAGAGTGCGCTCCGCGACACCAAGATAGATCCTCTCGGCGAGTGTGAACCACGCAGGGTGATCCCGGTACAGAGCGTCGTGGAAGAAGGTCGCCGCTACGGCCTTCCGCCGCCGCAGCGGCACGAAGTTCTGCGAGATCACTGCGTCGAACCGGTCAGAGCTGCGGGTCAATCGGGTCATGACCCAGAGGCCGTGAACTCCCAGTCTTGTCGTGCGCACCTCGCTCCGGATCGTCGGAGGCAGCTCGGCTGTCTCCAACCGACTCGCTGCACGCACGGTGATCTCGTCATCAGGAAATACACGTGCCCATGCGGAGATGAGAGCCGAGGTGACGTTCCGACCGGAGGGCGGACCGTCTCTGAGCCAGTAGCCATCGAAGAGGACTCGCAGGCCGCGGGTCATGTGAAAACGCCGATCCGCGCCTGCAGCGATGCCTCGTATCGTCCGCACACGGCCGCCCAGGAGTATTCCGTCGAGGCTCGCTCGATGTTGTCGCGAGCGGATGCCTCCTGAGCCTCCGTGTTCGCGAGCAGCTCCCGTACGTTCCTAGCGATCTCAGCGGGATGAGCGCTGCTGAATATCCCGGTGGGACCCAGCACCTCTCGGTTGTACACAGTGTCTCGCGCCACGATGGGAGCACCAGCAGCCATGGCTTGGACGAGCGCCGGATTGGTGCCACCCACGCTGTGGCCGTGGAAGTAGGCGCCGGCGTGCTGCCAGAGACCGAGTAGACGCCGATCATCGCTGACGTGTCCGAGCCATCGAATGCGGGGCGAGGACTGCGTGAGTTCCTGCGCCCGACGATCGAGCTCGCCACCGTAGGCCCCAGTACCCACGATCACGACATCGTTCTGCTCTGCGATCTCGGCGGCGGCATCGAAGAACTCCGGGATGGAGTTCTCCGGAACGAAGCGGGCTACGACCAGTGCATATCCACGGTGCGTGAGCCCTGGTTCGACCGGCAGATCACCATAGACCGGATCGCCACCGTAGGGGATGAAATCCCCCTCCAGGCCGAACTCGTTCTTCCACCTCAGCGCGATCGCCCGTGAATCGTAGACCATCCGAGTCCCGTGCCGCGCCGTCCACTTCGCGCCTGTGTGGAACACCCATTTCGCAAACCGTCCCCACTTTGCGCGGTCCCACTCGATGCCGTCGACGTTCACGAGCGTAGGAATGCCGGCCCGCTTGAGGAGGGGCAGCCAATAGCCGTTCGCGACGTTCATGACCAGCGCCACGTCTGGACGTTCCTTGATGCAGTGCCGGGTGGCGGAGTACCCGAAGGTCAACGTGCTGAGCGATTTCTTCTCGAACCCAGTGGTCTCGATTACGCGCACGCGATGGTCGCGGTCAGGATCGTCCGGTCGCGTCGCGCCCGGCCGACTGTAGACAGTCACGTCCCAACCGTGGTCGGCGAGATAGGGGGCGAGCTTTCGCACGGCAGTTTCGAAGCCGCCGTAGTAGCTGGGGTATCCGCGGGTGCCGATGATCGCAACTGAGGGCAAAGGTCAGCTCTCTTCTAGAGTCGTGCGGTGGTCAATGGGCGGATTCGCCGGGGCTCAAGGCAGCACGCGCGGTTTTCGTCAAGATGACGACGTCCCCCAGGAGCGACCAGTTCTCGACGTAGGCGAGATCGAGCCGTACGGAGTCCTCCCACGAGAGGGTCGAACGCCCTCCGACTTGCCACGCGCCCGTTATGCCCGGCTTCATGAGAAAGCGTCGGTGAACGTGCTCGGCGTACTGCGCGACTTCGCTGGAAAGCGGAGGTCGCGGACCGACGAGTGACATGCTGCCTGCGATGACGTTGAACAACTGGGGGAGTTCATCCAGGCTGTACTTACGCATGAACTTGCCGACCTGCGTCACGCGCGGGTCATCGGCCATCTTGAAGAGGACCTCGTTGCCGGAGTTCTGCTTCTCGCGGAGATCGGCGAGGAGTTCCTCGGCGTTGACGACCATCGAGCGGAACTTGAGCATCTCGAACTCCCGGCCCTTCAGGCCGATTCGCTCCTGACGGAAGAGGACCGGCCCTTCAGACGTCAGCCGGACGCTGATCGCCAGGAAGGCGAGCAGCGGGCTGATGAGGAGCACTCCCACGACAGAGATCAGAAGATCCATCGTGCGCTTTGCGATGCGCTGGCCACGGCTGAACTTCGGAGTCTCAACGTGGATCAGCGGTAGTCCGGCGACCGGACGGGTGTGAATGCGTGGACCGGCGATGTCGGCGATACTCGGCGCCAGCACCAGGTGCTGTCGGCCGGCCTCTAGCGCCCACGAGATCTGCTTGACCTTCATCGTCGGCAGGTCGTCAGTGCTCGTCACAGCGACGGTGTCGGCGCCTGTGGCGGCGATGGCGAGTTCGACGTTGTCGACGCTGCCCATCACCGGCACCGACGTGCCGGGAATCGAGTCGGCGATCTTGCCGGAGGGTACACACGCGCCGACCACCCGGTACCCCGCGGTAGGCGAGCGGTGGAGTTCGCGCGCGACCGCAGCGACCGAGTCCTCCGACCCGACGAGGAGGACCCTCGCCGAGTATTGCCCGACCAAACGCTGCGCGATGAGCCACTGGCGCCAGAGCCAGCGCTCGAGCAGAAGCACGAAAATGCCGAGCGGCAGCGTGATCAGGAGATATCCGCGGGCGACGTCAACCCGGAAGAGGAAAGCAAGGATTGCGATGGCGCCGAAGAACGTGAAGCTTGCTCGCGCTACGCGTACGTACTCGGTTGGACCCGCGCCGATGATGCGGTGGTCGCGAGAGTCGATGAGGGACAGAGCCCACATCCAGGCGATCACGAGAACCGCTGAGAAGGCCCAGTAAGAAAACTCGTTGAAGCGTGAGTCCTCACGGATCGCGACCTGGGCGTTGCCCCACCCGAACCACAGGAGCTGGGTGCCGTACACCGCCCAGATGAGGACGAAGAGGTCGCTGAACCAGAGGCGGGCGGCGTAGTCGCGGCGCCACGGGGTGCGGCGGAGCGCTTCGTCTCGCTCGTTCCTCGCTGGTTCCTCGCTCGAGGAAGTGCTCGTCCCTCGCTCTGCGACTGGGGGAACAGCGGCGCCGAGGCTCGATGAAGGCGCGGCTGCCCGTGCCTGGGGGTTGGGCGGCGTCTCCGTTGGCGCGTCGATGTGGGGATTCGACGTCACTATGTCTTCTCGCTTTGTGGTGGATTACCCGGCCACCACGGGCAGGGTATCAGGTGTTTGTTTCGGCCGAATAGTTGGAATCGGCATTCCCATCGATGGGGAAGGGGAGAACGCCGACTCCATTATTAGAGCCCTCTCATCCTGCTCATGTCCATGTTTCGCTGCGTGGCGTTCAGGCTCAGGGTTCGCTCAAGGCGGGAGGGTGACCGTCGCGGCGCTGGTCACTATGCGCCTCGTCGGTCTGTCGATTTGCGCGGGGTTGGTGGTGTGTGTTATTTACGCGCCCGCGTTTGTGATCAAACGTGAATCGCCGGCGTTTCGGCTCTGCGTTTCGACTCGCAAGCTCGCTCAACGACCGGGTGGGGTGGCTCGACGGTTGGGCGCGTTTCGACTCGCAGGCTCGCTCAACGACCGGGTGGGGTGGCTCGACGGTTGGGCGCGTTTCGACTCGCAGGCTCGCTCAACGACCGGGTGGGGTGGCTCGACGGTTGGGCGCGTTTCGACTCGCAGGCTCGCTCAACGACC
>NZ_JBJDRL010000061.1:0-23836 GCF_044987475.1 Microbacterium sp. ZW CA_36 | reverse complement strand
ATGCCGCCTCGGTCTCGAACGCCCGGGCGACGACCGCGGCGGCGCGCTCGAACTCGAGAGCCTTGTCGACGGCCGCCCGGCGCTGGGCGACCACGGCGTCGGCGGCGGCGTACTCGGCGCGCAGGCGCGCACGCTCGGTCTCGTCGAGGCCGGGGCGTCGTGCAGTCCGCTCCAGCGCCTCTCCGGCGCGGGCGCGGAGGGCGACGCTGAGGCGGAGCTCGCGCTCGGCGGCTTCGCGCGCGGTGTGGCTCGCGGCGACGGCGTCGGCGAGATCGGCGCGGACGGCGGATGTGGATGTTGCGGCCATGGGATCCTCCCGGGTTCTCGGCACACCACTCCAGAGGCGCGGCATCCGGTTTTCGTACATCGGAGGATCCACGCTCCCTGTGAGGTCGTGATGTGGACTTGTCAAGGTCATCCGCCCGCAACGTCGGCGGCATAGGCTGGCCTCGATATGAAGGTCATCTCGTACAACCTGCGCAAGCACCGGGCGGCGGGCGAACTCGCCCACCTGGTGGAGCGGCACGGTGCGGATGTGCTCTGCCTGCAAGAGGCGGACACGACCGACATCCCCGACGAGATCTCGGGTCTGCGGCTGGCGGACTCGACCCAGCGCAACCGGCTGGGCCTCGCGCTGTACTACCGCGAGAACACTTATCGCGCCGTCGACGTGCGCGCCCTCGCGCTCAAGAAGTCGCTTCACGACCGGGTGCTGAAGCCGGCGGAGGAGCGGATGCTGGGGGTCAGGCTCCACGACATCGATGAGAACATCGACATCATCGTGGCCTCGTTCCATGCCGCGCCGCTGACGGCGCTGAACTCGCTGCGGCGCCACCAGATCCGCACCGCGCTGGGTGAGCTGCAGCAGCTGGGCGACGGGCTCCCGGCGCTCATGGTCGGCGACTACAACTACCCGGTGTTCAAGGAACGGCTCGGCCAGCACGTGCGCGAGCAGGGCTATGAGCTCAACCTCTCGGACTCGCGCACGTACACGCGCTACCGCTTCTTCCGCGGGCACTACGACTTCGCGACGTCGGTCGGGTTCGAGATCGACCGTGTGCGGACGCTGCCCCAGGGACTCAGCGACCATCTGCCCATCCTCGTGACCGCTCACCCGGCCGCCGGAGTGCGGCGTGTCGTCGAGGTGCTCGACGCCGAGACCGGCGCCGCCTGAGTCCCACCCCCTGGCGTTTCAGGAGCCCCCTGTATTACTGACGGGCCGCGCGTACCATGGGGAGCGTGGCGATGGGGAACGTCACGCGCACCGTATCCGAGGGTGCGCGAACTGGGGTTGCTTACGATGCCGGGGCAATGCCTGTTCCGACGCGCCGGCGGCGCGTGTGGCCCTGGATCCTGTTCGGTGTCCTCGCCGCGCTGCTCGCGGCCGCTGTGGTGGCCGGCGCGCTCGCGATGCAGTTCTGGTCCGAGGCGCAGCGGGCCCGCGCCGCGGTCCAGCGGGCGGCAGCCGGCATCGCAGAACTCCGCGACAGCCTGGACGGGGCCGACGAGGCGCAGCTTCTCGCGGCGACGGACGAGATCCAGGCGAACGTCACGCTCGCCGTCCGGACCGTCGATGGCCCGCTGTGGGACCTCGCCACTCGCGTCCCGTTCGTCGGGCAGAACGTCGATGCGGTGCGGCGGGTGACGCATGCGGTCGACGTCCTCGTCGAGCGCGCCCTGACACCGGGACTGCAGTTCCTGTCGGTCACCGACTTCGACGACCTCACGCTCGACGGCGGCGGGATCGACCTCGAGCCGTTCCGGCAGGTGCAGAGCTCGATCCCCGAGATCGCGGCAGCCTTCGCCGACGCGCAGTCGATCGTCGCGCCGATCGACACGGCGACGCTCCTTCCCGAGGTGAGCGCGTCGATCTCGGACATCCTCACCTTCATCGACGTCGCGACCCCGGCACTCGGAGTAGCCGAGACGTACCTGCCGACGCTGCTCGACATGGCAGGTTCGGGAGGAACCAAGACCTACCTCCTGATCTTCCAGAACAACGCCGAGATCCGTGCCACGGGCGGGAACCCGGCGGCGAGCATGATCGTGACCCTCACCGACGGCAAGCTCGGGTACGTGGATCAGGCGAGTTCGCAGACGTTCTACGACGCCGGAACGCAGGACGATGTGTACGTGGCGCTGCCCGCCGAGACCACCGGGCTGTATCTGCCCACGTTCGCGAAGCATTCGCAGGATTACACCTTCACGCCCGACTTCCCGACGACGGTGCAGCTCTTCCAGGCCCTGTGGACCCACACGACCGGCGCGACGTTCGACGGTGTCGTCTCGATCGACCCCGTCGTGCTCTCGTACATGCTCGGCGTCGCCGGACCCGTGACGCTCGGTACGGGGGAACAGCTCACCGCAGACAACGCCGTCTCGGTGCTGCTCCGCGACGCGTATGAGCGCTATCCCGAGAGCCGCGACTCCGATCAGTTCTTCGCGGATGCCGCGAAGCAGGTGTTCGCGCACCTCACGACCTCGGCATGGGACCCCCTGCTGATGCTGGGGGCGCTGGAGAAGGCTGCCGCAGAGCAGCGGGTCAACCTCGCGTTCGTCGACCCGGCGGCGCAGGCGCTCGCCGTCGAGCTCGGTGTGGACGGCGCGCTGGCCGGCGACACCACGACGCAGACGCAGGTGGGGATCTACCTGAACGACTCCTCCGTCGGCAAGCTCGAGTACCACTTGACGACGTCGATCATCGCGACGTGCGACGCCGCGGCGCGGACGATCACGACCACGATGACGCTGGCGAACGGCATCGACGACGACATCCGAAGCCCGTACACGCTCGGACTCCGCAACTGGCGATTCGGTCTGCCGCGCACCACGATGATCCTCGACGTGCTGTTCTTCGCGCCTCCCGGCGCTCAGATCACGCACACCGTCCCGGCGGTGGGGGACGTCGCGCGGTGGGAGCGCAGCGGCGTCGAGAAGGGCAACACCGCACTCAGCAAGACGGTGTTCGTCGGCAAGGGCGAGACGGTGACCACCGCATTCACGGTCGCGCTGCCGCCCGGCGACCTCGCTCCGCTGCGACTGCGTCACAGCCCCACGGCGACCGCGACCACCGTCACGATCGACCCGAGCTGCGCGACGCTCTTCCCGGCTGCCGAGTGACGGCCGGACGCGTCAGAGGAGTGTCGGATCCGGGTCGGACCACTTCTCGATGCCCTGCACCACCCAGAACGCGAAGAACAGGATGAGCGCGACCGCTTCGACGATGAGCACGATCGGGATGCCGGATCCGTCGGCGCCGGGCAGCAAGATGACGTACGCGATCAGGGTGAGAACGAGTCCCACGGCGATGACCGTGTAGAGCACGCGGAACACCGGCGTCGGCTGCGGACCCCGGCGAGGGAAGGCGTTGCGCACCGCGACCGCGGCGAACAGTGCGAAGAAGGCCGTCGTCGCGACGAAGTGCGCCTGCTGCAGGAAGGCGTCGCGTGCGAACACCCAGGTGAGTGCCGTGACGGCGAGCACGACCACGGCCACGAGCAGCGACGGCCATACGGCGGCGAGCGAGACCTGACCGAGCGCGGCGAGCACGAGGGCGACGAGGAGTACGAGCGCGCCGAGCACGAGGTACACGGAGACGCCGTTCGCGGCATCCGCTTCGTACTGCGGCGGGAAGCAGCGCGCTGTGCAGTCGACGACGACGCCGGGCACGGCATCCGCTGACAGCGTCGTCGGCACGAGGGCGATGAGGGGTGCGAACAGCGCGGCGGCATCGAGGAGCGCACGCTCGGCGCCGCGACCCGACAGCGCGAAGAGTGCGAGGGACACCGCGATCAGTGCGCCGACGAACACGTCGCGGGCGGGAGTGTAGAAGTAGTCACTCACCGACGTGAGCCAGCCGTAGGTGGTCGCCGCCTGTGCGATCGCGGCGAAGATCGCGACGACGGTGCCGGCGATGCCGATCCGCAGGTACCGGTACGTGCGCTCGAGCGAGGTCGACACGGCGGGTCAGCGCGAGCCGTGGGTCAGCGCGAGTCGCGCGAGCGCCGCACCGCGGCGACGACGGCGAGCGCGGCGCCGGCGAGCAGGAGCGCGCCGCCGCCGATCCAGAGGCCGATGGTCTGGCCCTGGTCGAGACCGGTCGCGGGCAGTCCGTCGGCGCCGGTGATCGTGACGGCGGCGGTGCCGCCGGCGGACGTCGACGAGACGGCCGCGATGTTGTACGTTCCCGTCGCGTTCGAGGGAAGGGCGATGTCGATGGGGGCGAGCGAGCCGTCCTCGGCGGAGGACGTCGTGTCGCTGGCGGTGGTGATCGCGAAGCGCACCATGCCGATGCTCGCGCCGGCGCCGTTCTCACCGGTGACGGTGATCGTCACCGTCTCGTCGGACGAGAAGGTCTCGGCCGCGCACGCGAAGACGATGGTGCCGCCCGCCTGCGCCGTCGCCGGCGTGGTCGTGCACGAGCCCGACGGCGGATAGATCGTCGAGGCGCTCGCCGCCGTGGGCACAGCGATGACCGCTCCGAGTGCGAGCGTCGCGACGAGAGCGGCTTGGGGGAGGAACCGGGGCATAGGTGTACTGATGATGTGGGGCATCGAGAGCAGTCTACGAACCCCCGCACACGGCGGCAACCGCGGCGGGGGGTGTCAGCGTGGGAGTCATGGCGGCTTCGAGGGTCGAGGCGACGGGTGCGGCGGCCCGCGCGACGACAGTTGCGGTCGCCGTCTGGCCGGGTGGGAGGTCGATCGCGAAGCTCAGGACGCGGCGTCCGTCGTGCGTTCCGCCGCCGAATCCCGACCCGTCCGACATCGTCGCGTCGATCAGGTCGAAGCCTTCGGGCAGATACAGATAGCCGATGGTGCGGGTGATGCCGGCCGGCACACCGAAGCCGCTGTCCCCGGTGATGTACGGCGGAAGGTTGGCGGCGTCGGCCGGAGCGGTGTTGCCGATTGTGACGGTGAGCACGGCGTCGCCGGTCGCCCGGCCTGCGGCGTCGAGGCTGCAGCCGTCCCAGGCGAGGGTGGCCGAGGCGTTCTGGTAGAAGTCCATCTTCGAGCCGGTGCCGTCGTTGACGTACACGCCGAAGCGCGCGGCGTCGTCGTCCGATCCCGGCAGGCCGCCCGCGAGAGTGGTGTCTGCCAGGAGGCCCTGCTCCGCCTCGTGCGCACTCCACAGCAGCAGGCGGTCCTCGTCGCCGGCCCGGGTGAGTGCGGTCACGAGCGCCGCGGGATCGACGTCGCCGCCCGACAGCTTCGCGAACACCGAAGCCGCTGCGACGGCGAAGAAGGCGTCCTGGTCGGCCGGTCGCGGGTAGCGCGCATACACCTCGTTGAGGAGCAGCGGCACGGCGGTGTCGGGCGCGAGCACGTCGCCGGTGGGCAGGGTGATCGGCCCGGTCGCCTGGAGGAGGTACGACAGAGCGACCGGGTCGAGTGCGATGACGCCGTCGACCTGCTGCCCGCCGTGCTCGCGGGCCCACATCTCGCGCGCGAGGGCGGCGCTCACCGCGAAGTCGGGCACCTGGGTCACGTTCTGGATGAACCGCGCGGGGCGTTCGCCGTAGATGGCGGTGATCTCGTCGTCCAGCGGCAGCACCGCGTCGTCGTAGCGGTCGTAGTCGCTCGACGATTCCTGCGCCGCCAGACTCAGCGCGCCGCCGTCTGTGTGGATGAGCGCCATCGCACCGGGGATGCCCCCCAGCGAGCGCCACTCGGCGTTGTTCTGAAAGAGCACGAGGTAGTTGCGAGGGCCATCGGCGCCCAGCATCGACGGGATGAGCTGCGCGGCGCGCGCGAGCGCGTCGGTGGCGGTCCCGGCCTCGGTCAGGAGGCCATCGACCTCGTCGACCGCGGTGCGCACGGGGGTGACCAGCGCAGTGCGGTCGATCGCCGAGACGGATGCCGCAGCCGCGCCGACCCCGTCGGTCGCGGTCTGGGCCGCGCCGCTGATCTGCTGCAGCGGCGCGAGGTCGAGGCGACCGCCCTGTGGGCGCAGCGCATCGACCTGGAAAGTGCCGGCCACCTCGGAGAGCGGACGAAGGGCGGTGCCCGCCACACCGTCGAGCGATTCGGCGACGGTGGCGACGGCGGCGAGCTGGGGTCCGACCCACGGGACGCCTTCCGCGAGCTTCCACACCGGGTCGGAGGTGAGGGCGTGAGCAGCGCCGGTGTCGGCCGCGAGGGCGGCGATCGCGTCGCTCGCGGCGGCGGGGTCGGCGAGGCTGTCGCGGACGGCGGCAGCGGTCTGCTGCGCGTCGCGCAGGTGGCTGTAGGCGAGTGCGCCGCGGATGCCGACCCATGCGGCGCCGAGGATCGCGACCAGCAGGACGACGCCCAGGACGACGGCGAAGACGGTGCCGCTGGTGCGCGCAGAGCGGGGCAGAGGCGAGTCGGTCACCGATCCACCATACGATGCGGCTCAGGCGATCCTGAGCGTGAGACCCGTTGCGAAACCTTCCTGTCGACCGGCCGCAACATGCCGAGCGTAGGGTGGGGCCCGTGACGAGGGGGTCGCGTGACGTTCCGACTTCGGGGAATGGGGGGCGCGCGATGGCACGATCGAGACGACGGCGGCGCTACGACATCGGACACGAGCCGTGGTTGCTGCGTGAGTACGGTGGGGCGCCGATGTGGGTCATCTGCCTGGCGCTGGCGTTCCTCGTCGCCGTGGGCGTGGTGTGGCTGGTGGCCGGCTGATGACCGATGCACCCGCGCTCATATCCGCCGCCCCGACGACCGCGGCCGTCGCGGCGGTGCATGTCAGACGGGGTCAGCGGCGCGGCATCCGTCTGCTCGTCGTCTATGCCGTGGTGCTGGCGTTGATCGCGTTCTGGCCCGTACCCGTCGACCGCGGCGCGTCGGACTTCTTGCGGGCCATCTCTTCCGTCGTGCCCTGGCTGACCTACGACGTGATCGAGACGGCCGCGAACGTCCTGCTGTTCGTGCCGTTCGGAGTCCTGCTGGCGCTCGCTCTTCCCCTGCAGCGAGGACTGGTGGTGCCGTTGGCACTCGCCACGACGCTGGTGATCGAGTCGGGGCAGGCGCTGCTCCTCGCTGAGCGCACCCCGAGTCTGCGTGACATCGTCGCGAACGTGCTCGGCGCGGCGATCGGCCTCGCCATCGTGCAGCTCGTCGAACGGCGTGCGGCGCCGAAGTGACCGGTACCGCGCGTCAGCGACCGAAGTAGCTGCGAGCGTCGCGGGTGCTCAGCAGGATCAGTCCGATGAGCGACAGCAGCGACCCGCCGATCACCGACCAGAGGCTGGCGCCGGAGAAGAGTCCGAGCACCTGCAGGACGATGGTGATGGCGAAGACGACCATCGCGATCGTGCGGGCGGTGGGGTTGCCGCGCCACAGCCCGACGCCGACGGCGAGGGTGATGGCGCCGATGATGAGGCTGATCCAGCCGAGGATCGCCGGCCAGGTGATGAAGAGACCGGCGATGATCACGAAGATCGATCCGACGATCTGCAGAAAGCCGGAGATCCAGGCGATGATGGCGACGAGCGTGACGCCGAGCGGGCGCTGAGACATGGGTGAGTCCTCCGTGGCGAGACAGATACTGCTGACGGCTCCAACGTAGCGGTCGCCTGCCGCCAGGCACGTCTTTCACCGCGCAGACCGTTCACGTTTCACCGGGCACGTCTTCACCGGGTATACCTTTCACGCTCACCTGCTCGAGCTCGGCGCTCAGAAGGGAGCGGCGGTTTCGTCGCCCGGCACGAAGACGACGCGCCGCGGGGGATGGTCGAGGTACGGCCTGCCGGCCGGACTGGTCCACTCGAGGACTCCGCCGGCGAGTTGACGCACCGTCCAGTCCGTCGAGTGCTTCAGCGTGTGATGTCGTCTGCAGAGGCAGGCGAGGTTGCGGATGTCGGTCGGACCGCCTCGGGCGTGGTCGTGCGTGTGGTCGTCATCGCACAGGCGTGCCGGCCTTCGGCATCCGGGGAAGCGGCAGTGCGGATCCCGGGCCCTGAGGTACCGCTGCTGTGCCGTGGACGGCTGGTAGCGGTCGACCGCGAGGACCATCCCGGTCACCGGATCGGTCATCACGCGGTCCCAACCCGGCGCGTCACCGGCGAGGCGTCGTGCGGTGGCGGGGTCGACGGGCGCGACGCCGTCGAGTTCGGCCCCGCCGCTCGTGACCCCGGTCAGGGTCGTGACGGGCACCGTGATCTGCACCGTCGCGCGGATCGCGCCGAGTCCGCCCGGCGCAGCGTCGAGGGTCGGATCGATCACCGGAGCGCCGGTGAGGAGCATGTCGGCGACGAGGTCGGCGCGGACCTGGTCGATCGTCCGCTGGTCGAACCACGCTGCTTCGTCGAGGCCGGAATCGGCGACGGAGCCGGACGCGGTCTCGCTGCAACTGTCGGGCGCGGTCTCGCTGGAACTGCCGGGCGTGCCAGTGGGCGCGGCATCCGTCGAGTCTTGCGTCATCCGGAACGCGCGCCGGCGTGCGGTGTCGACGCGTTTGATGAGCTTGGCCTGCCGGGTGGTGCGGTCGAGGATGCCGTGGGCGAGCGCGGTCGGGAGCAACTGGTTCAGCAGTGACATGCCGTCGTCGAGGTCGGTCACCCAGATGCGGCGGCCCTGCACCGCGAGATCGTGGCGCTCTTGAAGGGTGAGCGGGTTGCGGATGTCTGCCTGCTGCCGGGCGTAGGCGCGGGTGCGCGCCGGCGTCGTCGTCTCTGCGTATTCGAGAACCGCGCGTTCGAACTCGGCCCGTGCCGTGGGCTCGTCGATCGCGCCGCCGCCGTCGAAGATCGCGGTCACGTGGGCGCGCGAGATGCGCCCCTCTTCGAGGGCTGTCACTGTGGCCGCGAACGAGGTGGTGAGCCGATGTGCGTCCCACATGTGCGACTGCATCGTGCGGTCGTTGACCTTGACGGCGAGTCCGAGCTCGGCCGCCAGCGCGCGCAGCGGCATGTCGCGTTCCTTCGTGCGTGCCGACGGGATGCGCGCCTGCTGCGTCTCAGCGAGGGCGAACGCGTCGGCCAGGAGGCGCAGCTTGCGGCCGTGGAGAGCGGCCTCTTCGGCGTGGAGGCGGCGCAACTCGTCGGCCAGCGCGCCGGCGCGCTGCGCCTCGACCCTGTCGCGTTCCGCGTCGTCCACGATGTGCCCTTTCGCCGCGCCATGCGCGGCCGTTCCCGAACGGGATGCCTCTGACCCGAGCCGCGGGGCACATCGTGGCTGAGTCGTTCCGACGAAGCCGGAACCCGATCTCTTCGCTACTTCCATGATGCCGAGGGCCTCCGACATCGGCGGCTGTCGCCGCCGCGCCAACCCGGAGCGACGGTCCGGCCCGTGGATGTGCGTGACGCCGGCTATCCGCGGAGGCTGCCGATGTGGTCGCGGTACCAGGCGACGGTGCGGTCCAGCCCGTCTGCGAGCGAGATCTTCGCTGTCCAGCCGGCGTCGGCGAGCTTGGAGACGTCGAGCAGCTTCTGCGGGGTGCCGTCGGGCTTGGTGGTGTCCCACTCGGTCTCGCCTTCGTACCCGACGACGCCGGCGATGGTCTCGGCGATCTCGCGGATGGTGACGTCCGTGCCGGTGCCGACGTTGACCTGCTCCGGCCCGTCGTAGTGCTCGAGGAGGTGCAGCACGGCATCCGCCATGTCGTCCGAATGCAGGAACTCGCGCCGGGGGGTTCCGGTGCCCCAGTTCGTCACCGACGCCGCTCCGGACTTCGCCGCCTCGTCGTAGCGGCGGATCAGCGCCGGCAGCACATGCGAGCCCTTGGCGGAGAAGTTGTCGTTCGGTCCGTACAGGTTCGTCGGCATCGCCGAGATCCACGGCAGCCCGTACTGGCGCCGCACCGCCTGGACGTTCAGGATGCCGGCGATCTTCGCGATCGCGTACGCGTCATTCGTCGGTTCCAGATGCCCGGTGAGCAGCGCGTCCTCCCGGATCGGCTGCTCCGCGAACTTCGGGTAGATGCACGAGGACCCCAGGAACGCGACCCGCTCCACCTCGTACTTGACCGCCCCGTCCATCACGTTCGACTGGATACGCAAGTTGTCGCTGAGGAAGTCCACCGGATACGTGCTGTTCGCAAGGATGCCGCCCACCTTCGCCGCCGCCAGCACCAGATACTTCGACTTGATCTCCGCCAGATAGTCGAACACCGCGTCGCGGTCCTTCAGGTCCAGCTCCGCGGACGTCTTGCCGACGATGTTCGTGAATCCGGCGGCCTCCAGTTTCCGGACGATGGCCGAACCCACCAGCCCGCGGTGACCCGCCACGTAGAAGGTCGCATCCCGATCCAGCGGCGCCGGGACGTACTGCACAGCGTCGGTGGTGGCCGTCACTTGCCGACCAGTGAGGGCTCGGATGTCCAGGAGACCAGGTTGACGGCGTCGATCCACTCCGGACGCTTGTCCAGCGCCTCCACGTCGGCGTCGACCATCAGCTCGGCGACCGCCATCCCGTCGAGTGTGGTCTTCCAGCCGAGCTTCTCGTGGGCCTTCGTGGGGTCGCCGATGAGTGCGTCCACCTCCGTCGGACGCAGGTAGCGCTCGTCGAACTTGACGAACTCCTGCCAGTCCAGGCCGACGTGCCCGAATGCCGCCGCGAGGAAGTCTCGGATCGTGTAGCCGATGCCGGTGGCGAGCACGAAGTCGTCCGGCTCCTCGACCTGCAGCATCCGCCACATCCCCTCGACGTACTCCGCCGCATACCCCCAGTCTCGGATGGAGTCCAGGTTGCCGAGATAGAGATCCTTCTGCTCACCGGCCTGGATACGGGCGACCGCGCGGGTGATCTTGCGCGTGACGAAGGTCTCACCGCGGCGGGGCGACTCGTGGTTGAAGAGGATGCCGTTCACCGCGAAGAGGTCGTACGCCTCCCGGTAGTTCTTCGTGATCCAGAAGCTGTACAGCTTGGCCGCGGCGTAGGGCGAGCGAGGATAGAAGGGCGACTGCTCGTTCTGAGGGGGAGGCGTGGCTCCGTAGAGCTCCGACGTGGAGGCCTGGTAGAACTTCGTGTCGATGCCCGAGAGTCGTACCGCTTCGAGCAGACGGATCGTGCCGATGCCCGTCGTGTCGGCGGTATGCACGGGCTCGTCGAACGACACCCTCACATGCGACTGCGCGGCCAGGTTGTAGACCTCGTGCGGATGGATCTTCATGAGCAGAGTCACCAGGCCCGCCCCGTCGCTGAGGTCCCCATAGTGGAGGAAGAGCCGGGCGCTCGGGTCGTGGGGATCGACGTAGAGATGGTCGATGCGATGCGTGTTGAAGGTCGACGCACGGCGTATGAGGCCATGGACCTCGTAGCCCTTTCCGAGCAGCAGCTCGGCGAGGTATGAGCCGTCCTGACCGGTGATACCGGTGATGAGTGCACGCTTCACGTCGTACTCCGTCCCCCAGCGACTCGCGGAGGGCGTACGAACGCCTCCGCACAAGTCACGGAATACTCGACGCCGACAGCCAGGCTCTTGGTGGGCCTGTCGGGAGCTGTCTCACCGTCGAGAACAGTGCGACGATACCGCAGTCCGCGCGGCGAGAATAGGGCTCTCGTCAGGCGCTCTCGTCAGGAGCTCCCGGCAACGACCGACGCCGGGGTATGAGCTCCGGCCGCGGCGGTCGCGAAGGAGCCGGGTGTTACGGGCGTCCCATGCCGTAGTACGTCCACCCGGCGGCCCGCCAGGCGGCGGCGTCCCATCCGTTGCGGCCGTCGACGACGACGCGGCCGGCGGTGAGGGTGGAGGCGTGTTCGGGGGTGAGGTCGCGGCGGTATTCGTCCCATTCGGTGACGAGCACGATGGCGTCGGCTTCGCGGAGGGCTTCGTCGCGGTCTTCGACGTAGTTCAGCTGGGGGTGCAGGCGCTGGGCGTTGGGGATGGCGGCGGGGTCGGTGATGGTGACCCAGGCTCCGAGCCCGTGCAGGCGGATGGCGACGTCGAGGGCGGGGGAGTCGCGGATGTCGTCGCTGTAGGGCTTGAACGCGGCGCCGAGCAGGGTGACGTTCTTCTTGAACACGGAGCCGCCGAACGCGTTGATGACGAGGTCGACGGCGCGGTCGCGGCGGCGGAGGTTGATGGCGTCGACTTCGCGGAGGAAGGCGACGGATTCGCCGCGGCCGAGTTCTTCGGCGCGGGCGGAGAACGCGCGGATGTCTTTGGGGAGGCAGCCGCCGCCGAAGCCGATGCCGGCGCCGAGGAAGCGGCGGCCGATGCGCACGTCGTGTCCGATCGCGTCGGCGAGCTGGGTGACGTCGGCGCCGGTGACTTCGGCGATTTCGGCCATCGCGTTGATGAACGAGATCTTGGTGGCGAGGAACGCGTTGGCGGCGACCTTGACCAGTTCGGCGGTGGCGCGGTCGGTGACGATGAAGGGCGTCTCTTTGGCGACGGCCGGGTGGTACACCTCGCGCAGGATGTCGGCGGCGCGCTCGCCGTCGTCGCCGGCGTCCACGCCCACCACGAGGCGATCCGGGTCGATGGTGTCCTTGACGGCGTAGCCCTCGCGCAGGAACTCGGGGTTCCAGACCAGCGTGGCGCCGGTGGCTTCGATGCGGGGTGCGAGGTCTGCCGCGGTGCCGACGGGTACGGTCGACTTGCCTGCGACGATGTCACCGGCAGACAGGTAGGGGAGCAGGCCGTCGACGGCCGCGTTGACGTAGGTGAGGTCGGCGGCGTAGCCGTCCTTCTGCTGCGGTGTCCCGACGCCGATGAAGTGCACTGTCGCGCCGGCGGCCTCGGCCATGTCGGTCGTGAACCTCAGGCGGCCCGACTCGACTCCGGCGGTGAGCAGTTCCTGCAGGTCGGGCTCGAAGAAGGGCGCCTCGCCGCGGGAGAGGGCGTCGACCTTCCGCCGGTCGACGTCGATGCCGACCACGTCGTGACCGATCGAGGCCATAGCGGCCGCGTGGACGGCGCCGAGGTACCCGCAGCCGATGACAGACATACGCATGAGAGTGCCCTTCCAGGGATGGGACTAGACGATCGCCCTGACGGACGACCGAGAACGGGAAGGGGCAGCATCGACCCAGCTGACAGCGATCCTTGCATGAGTGACGCCCGATGCGGGAGTCAGCACACCGCGGACGGCGTGGTTGTTACGCAGGTCGGCGACCGCGAGCTCGCGGAAATCCAGTGCGAGACCCTCGCCGACCGCCTTGGCATAGGACTCCTTCACAGTCCACAGCTGGGTGAGCCATGACCTCCGACCGGTGGACTCCAGGCCGTCGGCGTGGCGGCGCTCCGCCGGCGTGCACAGGCGCCGCGCCAGCGCCGGCTGGTCGAACACCGGCGCGACCAGCTCGATGTCCACGCCGATGCGGCCGTGCTCGACGACCCCGACCACGAGCCGGTCACCGGCGTGGGCGATGCTGACGTCCAGCGTCGAGCCCGCGAGTCGTGGCTTGACGCCGCGCGGCGTCGCCTCGAACCCTCGCCAGGCGCGCCCCAGGCGTCCGGTGACGATGTCGCGCACCCACCTCCTCGCGGTCAGGTAGGACGCAAGTCGTGACTCGTCGAGCGAACCGAGGGCTGCGGCATCCGCTCCAAGGAGGTGCGCGGCGTCGACGAGGTCGTGGTCGAGGTCGTCGCGCGCGGGGATGCGGCCCATCACGACGTGCACCCCGCGCGCCGAGACGAGGCTTCGGCGTGCACCCGTCGCGGGGTCACTCGTCGACACGCTGGCGGATTCCCTCGGCGAGCTCGCGGATGGTGGGGTGATCCCACACGATCGTCGGGTCGACCTCGAGCTCGAACTCATCCTCGATGTCTCCGCAGAGCGTGAGGGCGTAGACAGAGTCGAGCCCGAGTTCGGCGAGCGGCGTGTCGACGGTGAAGTCGTCGGCCTGCATCTTGCCGTAGGCGACGACGCGTCCGACGAGCCACTGCTCGATCTCGGTGGCGGTCAGCTGTGCGGGCATGGTGTCGTCCTTTCGCTGGTCACAGGGGCGTCACGGTCGCGCGAGCGGGACCGATCGCCATCTCCTCGCCGCTCGCGGCGCGGGCTTCGGCGTGCGCGACGAGCCGCGCCACGAGGTCGGTGGGAAGCGGAGGCTGTCGTCGCACCACGCGTCCCCGGATGCGTCGGAGACACGCCTCCATCGCGAGGGGGTCGGCCGCGATAGCCTCCGAGCCGCGCGCCTGCCTCCAGCCGTCGATGACGGCTGCGGCCGCGGTGAGCAGCGCGACCCGATGCGCGAGTTCGAGCGCCTGGTGCGGGTCTGCCGTCCCATGCCCGCCCGCGTCCACCGCGGCGACAGTAGCCCCGGCAGCGGCCGCGAGCTCGGCATGCACCTCGACGGCGCCGGGCGCGTCCGACGCGATCACCGCGGCGACGTCCGGCTGAAGGAGCGCGCGGGGCGCCGTGGACCCTGCGTCGCCGCACCAGGCCTCCACCGCGGCGGCCGCCGACGGCAGTGCGTCGGCGAGGTCCGGTACGAGGGTGGAGAGCGCGGAGAGGTCGCGCACATGCTGCTCGATGAGCTCGAACGGCGCGATCCGCGCGTAGAACGTCGAGCCGGCGAGCACCGACACCTGCTGGGCCGCCTCAGCCAGCAGCAGGCACGTCAGGTGGGCGCTCAGCGCGACCGCGACGGGGGCCGCGGGCGCGTGCGCGTCCGCCAGGCACACGGCGGCGCTGCTGAGCGCGTCGGCGGTCAGGGCGTCGGCCAGAGCCGCAGCCAGCAGCGAGCGGGCATGCGGGATGTCGAGCACGGTCCCGCCGTACAGCTGACGGCTGTGGGAGTAGTCGACGGACTCGCGCAGCGCGGCGTCGAGCGCTCCGAGCGCCGCCGCAGGCACCGCGGCCCGGATTGCGATGACCCGGGCGAACCCGGACCCCTGCACGACAGCCACCGGGACGATGTCGGATGCCGGCTGGGCCGTCGTGCCGAACCGGTACGTCCGCAGCGCGCTCGTCACCAGATGGCTGCCGTCGGGCGCGGTACCGCCGACGGCGGTCCCCCCGACGGCGAGGCGCCCGATGAGCGGTTCGAGCGCGTCGAGTCCTGCCGAGACGTCGCGCTGGAAGGCGGGACGCGCGCGCTCCACGCTCTCGGCGATGCTCACGATCGCTCCGTCCACGAGGGCAGCAGCGTGACCGCGCCCCCGGCGTGCGCGCGCAGCGCGGCGTCGAGCAGGGCGTCGGCGACCGCGGTGTCGACGGTGTCCGCTCCGAGCCGGTTCGCCACCCGCTGCAGCACGGCCGCGAGCCACGCGTCGCTCTCTCCGAGCGGACCAGGGATCGCGCCCGCCCGTGCGAGATGGACGGCCAGGGCGCACGCGGCCCCGAAGACGAGCGCGAATCGCTCGGCGAGGTGGAAGGCGAGCGGATCGGGCTGCGACTGCCGGGGCAGGTCGCCGGCCTCGGCGAGCAGCGCGGTGTACTCGCCGAGGATCCAGCGCGCCGCGTCGACCGCGGCACGGGACGTGCGACCGTCATCCACCGCGTCGACGAGCGCCGGCAGCGAACGCAGCAGCCGTGATCCGTGCCGGGTGACGAGGCGCAGCGATGCCGTGTCGAGTGCGTCGTGCTCCACGTCCGCGCGGAGCGGCGCGAGCACCTCCGGCAGCGGCGGCGGCGCTGCCGGACGCAGCTGGTTGGGCAGCTCGTTGACGATCATGTTGAGGTTGACCACCGAGTTGCCGTCGAAGATCCCGACGACGCGGCTGTCGCGCGCGGCCTTCTGGAACGCGCCGAAGGCGGACGGATGCAGCCCGCCCGAGCCCTCCGAGCCGACGATGAGCGCCCGGGGCCCGAGCAGACGGGTGAGGTCGCGGAAGAGCAGGTCGGCGGTGTCCGGGCCGAGGAACTTCACGAGCGCGCTCACGAGCGCCATCTCGCCGGGCACGGCGTGCGCCGAACGCACGCCCACCAGCATCAGGCATTCGACCAGCAGCGCGTCGGCGACGGCGATGCCCAGCGCACGCCGTGACGTCGGCGAATCGAGCAGGCGGCCGCGCGCGCCATCCGGCACGGCGGCGGCATCGAGAGCGGTCTGCAGCGCCCGGTCGACGGCGCCCAGCGACAGGCCGGTCGTGAACGGCCGGGTCAGCTGCAGGCTCTTCAGCACGATCTCGAGTCCGTGCCCGGCGGGGCCGACGACGGCATCCGCACCGACCACGGATCCCTCGAACCGGATGCCGGCGAGGTTGGCGCCGCGCAGGCCGTGCGAGGCGACCTTGGCCTCGTAGCCGATCGTGGCGGGGTCGGCCTCTTCCTTGTCGACCAGCACGAGCGACAGCGACCGGGGCCCTGGCCGTTCGTCGGAGCGGGCGAGTACGGTCATCGCCCGGCAGCGGACGGCGTTGTTGATCGGCCACTTCCCGCCGTCGACGCGCACGGTGCCCGTGCCGATCTGCGCGGACGTCGCGGATCGCGACAGGTCCGAGCCGCGGCCGCGCTCGGTCAGCCCCCACGACACCGGGCTCCCGGTGCCGACGAGGCCCGCCATGCGGGTCGCGATCTCGCCGCCCGCGACCCAGGCGCAGATCGCGCCGAGGAAGGTCTTGCCGTGCACGGCGGCGACGGTGAAGTCGCGCCGGGCGAGGTGACGGATCATGAGCAGCGGCACGAGCGCGTCGCCGAGATTTCCGCCGTGGGCCGCGGGCACGTACCACTGCTGCAGTCCGAACGCGGTGACGGCCGCGATCTCGTCCTCCGGGAACGCCGACCTCTCGTCGAGCAGCACCGATCGCCTCGTCGAGACGACCGCCTCGTCGTCGGCGGGGTCCCCGAGGAAGGCGTCGAACGCGCGCACGGGGGCGAGTGTGCCGGCATCCGCGCCGGTGGCGACCGCGGTCATGCCGAGACCGTTTCGAACCCGTCGAGGTGGACGAGCTGCAGTCGCTGCTGGTGCAGGAGCCGGCGCGTGAGTGCGCGCTGCACCTTGCCGCTGGTGGTGCGCGGCAGCGTGCCCTTGCGGATGAGCGCCACGCCGAGGGCAGGCAGGGTGAACTCCGTCGCGACCCGCGCGCGCAGCGCCGTGGCGAGTGCGTCGAGGTCTTCGGCGGTCGCCGAGGGATCCACCTCGGCGACGATGCCCACCTCGGGCGCCACGCCCGGGCGCTCGAAGGCGGCGCTGAGGCATCCTGCACCCAGCAGCTTCGCCGCGCTGTGCTCGAGGTCCTGGGGATAGATGTTGCGCCCGCGGACGATGATGAGGTCCTTGAGGCGGCCGGTGATGACGAGTTCGCCGTCGACCATCGCGCCGAGGTCCCCGGTGCGCAGGTACACCTCGTCGGCGACGCCGGCGAGGGTCGCACCGAACTCCGCCGCGGTCTCGTCGGGCCGGCGCCAGTAGCCCTGCGTCACGCTCGTGCCGCGCACCCAGATCTCGCCGATGCGTCCGTCGCGAAGCTCCACGGTCGTGGCCGGATCGACGATCGCGATCTCCATGCCGGCACCGGGGGCACCGCACGGCACAAGCTCGGCGGTGCGCTCGCCGGGGCTCGCGGCCGCGATCTCGTCGCGCTCGAGCGCTTCGGCGCTGACGACGATCGCCCGCGGCGGCACGGTGTCGCGGTGCGCGGTGATGAGCAGTGTCGTCTCGGCCATGCCGAATGCCGGCACGAACGCTTCGCCGCGGAACCCCGCCGCCGCGAACCGCGCGGTGAACGCGTCGAGGGTGTCGAGGCGCACCGGCTCCGCGCCGGTGATCACGGTCTGCAGCGACGACAGGTCGAGTTCGGCGAGCTGATCGTCGGTCACGAGACGGCTGCACAGGGCGAACGCGAAGTCCGGCCCGACGGTGTGGGTCGCCCGGTGCTCACTGATCAGCCGCAGCCACAGCACCGGCCGGCGCAGGAACTGCGACGGCGACGTCATGTGCAGCATCGCGCCGGTGAAGAGGGGCTGCAGGATCTGACCGATGAGGCCCATGTCGTGGTAATGCGGCAGCCAGCCGACGGTGATCGAGTCCGCCGTCATGCCGACGATGCCGCCGATCGCCTGCTGGTTCGCGTACAGGTTCGCGTGCGACACCATGACGCCCTTGGGAAGCCCGGTCGATCCCGACGTGTACTGCAGGATCGCGAGCGCCGACTCGTCGATGTCGGGCATGCTCCAGTCCTCCGCAGAGGCGGCGGCAGGTCCGTCGACGGCGATCACGGCGGCGTCCGCGATCGACGTCTCGCCGGCGAGGCCGAGTCCGTCCAGGGCCCCGGTCTCGGTGAGCACGGCCTTCGCCCCGGCGTCCTCGAGGATCGCGAGCAGGCGCTGGCGGACGGCATCCGTATTCCGCATCGCCGTGATCGGCACCGGGGCTGCCGCGACCCCCGCATACAGGCACGCGAGCAGCGCACGCACGAACGGCAGGCCCGGCTCGAAGGCGAGGATCACGACGTCGCCGGGCGTGAGGCCGGCGCGGGCGAACTCGACCGCGCGAGCCCGCGCGTCGGCATCGAGGTCGACGTACGACACCTCGGCGACATCGACGGGCGAGCGATAGAAGCGGATGCCGCGGCCCGCGGCATCCGTCGCCGACCGGCGCAGCCTGCGCACGAACTCGGTCCCGCTCTCTGCCGCGCCGCCCTCCCTCGCGGGCGCCCCGGCCCGTGGCACGTGCACGTCACTCTCGGTCATCATGGACTCCCCTCGGTCCTGACGCCTTCGCGCCCCGCGAGTTCCGTCCACTCCCCACAGCCTCAACAGCCGACGGATCCAGCGGCGACACTGCGGCACCCTCGTGGTACAGACTGACCGACGCAAGCGACGCCGCTGTTACACGCGCGTTAACTCTCCGGCACCCTCCTCGTGGCGCCGATCGCGGCGGCTAATCTGAGCGGCGTGGGGCGGATCAATGGGTATGGGGTGCTGCTGGGGGCGCAGCGGCTGCGGGACTCGGCATACAGCCGTCTCGTCGCCGGGGGCTTCCAGTCGTTCGGCGCGGGCTCGCGCATCATGCTGCCCGCGCGCATCGCGAACCCCGACCGGATCGCCGTCGGCGCCGGCGTGCTCATCGGCGCGGGCTCATGGCTGATGGTCCCCTCGCGCGATGAGCCGGGGCCCGTGATCGAGCTCCACGACCGCGTGCGCATGCGCGGCGCCTCGATCTCGGCGGTGCGCAGCGTGGTGATCGAAGAGGCGGTCGGCATCGCGGCCGGGGTGTACATCTCCGACCACAGCCACGGCTTCGACCTCGTCGACGTGCCGATCCGCGACCAGCCGCTGACCGAACCCCGCCCGGTGCGGATCTGCCGCGGCGCGTGGCTCGGCCAGAACGTCGTGGTGATGCCCGGCGTGACGGTCGGGGAGGGCGCGGTCGTCGGCGCGAACGCGGTCGTCACGCGCGACATCCCGCCGCGAACGGTCGCCGTCGGCGCGCCGGCACGCGTCGTGCGAGAGCTGGTGCCCGGGTGACGGAAGCGGACTCGCGCATCCACCGCACGGCGGCCGGACGCACAGCCGAAGGCACCGACGACTTCGTGTTCACCTTCTCCTTCGAGACATACGCGGATGCCGTGCGCCGCGGCATGATGCGGCCGCCCGACCGCATCGTCTCCAGCCTCATGCGCAGCCCGAACGTCGGCCGCATGGTGGTGGCGAACCCGTTCCGCTGGCTGCCGCGGGTGACGATGTCGCCGGTGCTCGACCGGGACGCCCGGTTTCCGGCATCCGACCGGATCTGGCTGCACTCGCCCGCCCGCCGCCGGCGCGCGGACCGTCTCGACCCGGCGGAGGTCGCCGCCGAGTACGCGGAGTACGACGCGTCGCTGCGGCGCGAGGCGCAGCGCCGTGGGCTCAGCGATCCGGTGGCGCTGACCTGCAATCCGCTCGTCGCCGGCTTCTCGCCCTTCGACTGGGCACGGCAGACCACGTTCTTCGCGCGCGACGACTGGCTGAGCTCTCCGGGGCGCAGCGAGTACTGGCCGGCCTTCCGCGAGGCGTACCGCCGCATCTCGGCGTCCGGTCGCAGCGTCGTGGCCGTCTCGGCGCAGATCCTCGAGCGCATCGAGCCCACCGGGCCGCACGAGGTGGTCGCCAACGGCGTCGAGCCCGCCGAATGGCTGCAGGCGCCGCCTCCGGAGCCGGCGTGGCTCGCCCGCGTGCCGCGACCGCGGGCCGTGTACGTCGGCACGCTCGACAGCCGGCTCGACGTCGAGGGGATCGCCGACTTCGCGCGTGCCCGGCCCGACGTGCACACCGTGCTGATGGGTCCGCTGCCCGATGCGGCGTACATCGCCCCGCTGCGGGCGCTCGCCAACGTGCATGTGCACGGCAGCGTCGGCCGCGCGGAGCTGATCGCGACGCTGCGCAACTGCGATCTGGCTCTCGTCGCGCACCGGCGCACGCCGCTGACCGAGGCGATGAGTCCGCTGAAGCTCTACGAGTACCTGGCGGCCGGCCTGCCCGTCCTGTCGATCGACCTGCCGCCGGTGCGCGACATCAGCGACCGCGTGTGGCTGACGCCCGCGGTCTCGGACTTCGTCGACGTGGTGGACGCGGCGCTGCAGGCGGGTCCCGCCGAGGATTCCGCGAGGACCGCCTTCATCGAGGCGAACTCGTGGACCGCCCGCCACGAGCGGATCATCACGCTCGCGCGCGGTGCCTGACACCGACGGTGTTTCGCGCGTGTCACGCGCACCCGAAGCCTGTGTAAACAGGTGGTGACCTCGCTGGTATCGCCGTAGCGGCACCGCTAGCGTGGCCTTCGCGAGCGGGGATCGCATCGACGGGCACTGGGGCCGATGGCCCCGTTATGCGTGTCGGTTGCGTTCTTTGGGGGTGCGCCCGTGTCATCTGCTTTTCTCGATCTTCGTTCGACGGCCCGACCGGCGTCTCCCGTCGAGCTGTTCTCGACGGTCGCCGAGATCGCGCCGCAGCCGCGCAGGCTGGGCTGGCGTCGCCGTCTCGCCTGGGGGATGATCGCGACGGATGCCGCGGCCATCGCGGTCGCCGTGTTCACCGCCCAGCTTCTGAGGTTCGGCGACCCGGTGCGCGCCGGTTCCGTCTCGACGACCGACGTCGCGTATGGGCTCATCAGCATCGCGCTCACCGTGGTCTGGCTGATCGCGCTCGCCGCGACCCGCAGCCGGCTGCTGCGCAACACCGGCACCGGCATGGTGGAGTACCAGCGCGTGCTGCAGTCGACGCTGTTCACCTTCGGCGCCTTCGCGGTCGTCGCCTACCTGCTCCAGCTGCAGCCGGCTCGCGGCTATCTCGCGATCGCGCTGCCCTTGGGACTCGTGCTGCTGATCGTCGGTCGCGGTGTGTGGCGCACGTATCTGCACGCGCTGCGGCGCGCCGGACGCTGCATGACGGGCGCGATCGTCGTCGGTGAGCAGGGCGACGTGCTGCGCGTCGTGGCGCAGCTGCGCAGCCACTACCGCATCGGCTACCGCGCGATCGCGGTGAGCACGCCCGGCTCGCCGCACGCGGGCCCGGTCGAGCAGTCGACCGAGGTGCTGCCGTTCGTGCCGCTCGATGACGTCGCGCGGGTCTCGAAGAATCGCCGGGCGCGCGCGGTCATCGTGGCGGGCAGCCTGCCGGGTGGCAACGACGCGATCCGGCGGCTCGGATGGGAGCTCGAGAACTCGCAAGTAGAGCTGATCCTCATGTCGCGGCTCACCGACGTCGCCGGCCCCCGCATCCACATGCGGCCCATCAATGGCCTTCCCATGGTGCATGTCGACCTGCCGCGCTACTCGGGATACAGCCACGCGGTGAAGCGCCTCTTCGACATCTCGGTCGTCACGGTCGCGCTCGTGCTGCTGGTGCCCGTGTTCGCCGCCATCGCGGTGGCCGTCCGCCTCGGCAGCCCGGGTCCGGTGATCTTCCGGCAGGAGCGGGTCGGCGCCCACGGCACGCGGTTCACCATGCTCAAGTTCCGCTCGATGGTGGTCGACGCCGAGGCGCGCCTCGCGGAGCTGCGCGCGCTCGACGAGGGCAACGGCGTGCTGTTCAAGCTGAAGGACGACCCGAGAGTCACCCGCACCGGCCGCTTCCTCCGCGCGTACTCGCTCGACGAGCTGCCGCAGCTGTGGAACGTGCTGCGCGGCGACATGAGCCTGGTCGGCCCGCGTCCGCCGCTGCCGAGCGAGGTGGAGCAGTACGAGGGCCCGGTCAGCCGCCGGCTGCTCACCCGCCCGGGGATCACCGGGCTGTGGCAGGTCAACGGCCGCTCGAACCTCTCGTGGGAGGACAGCGTGCGGCTGGATCTGTACTACGTCGAGAACTGGTCGATCACCGGAGACATCGTCGTGCTCGCGAAGACCGCCAAAGCCGTTCTGCACAGCGACGGCGCCTACTGAACCACCCGAGAGGTCGTAGGAACATGTCAGGTCTCATCGTCCAGGAATGGATAGAACGCTCGGGCGGCGCCGAACAGGTGCTGGACGCCTTCCGGATGGCGCTGCCCGACTCGCGGATGTTCGCGCTGTGGAGCGATGACGGCGAGCGGTTCCCCCGCAGCTCGGTGCACGAGTCGTGGATGGCGCGCACGCCGTTGCGCCGCCACAAGGCGATGGGGCTGCCCCTCATGCCGGCGACGTGGCGGGCGGCGACGGTGGGCTCGCTGCCGGACTGGGTGCTCACGAGCAGCTACGTCTTCGCGCACCACTGCGACTTCGGCACGCGGCGCGACGGCGTGCCCAAGTTCTCGTACGTCCACTCGCCGGCGCGGTACCTGTGGGAGCCCGAGCTCGACGGGCGCGGAAGCTCCGCGGCGCTCGCCGCCGCACGCAGCGTGCTCAAGCGCGTGGACCGCGCCGCGGCGGCGCACGCCGGCGACCTGGCGGCGAACAGCGAGTTCGTGCGCCGCCGCATCCTCCGCTCGTGGGAGCGCGACGCCCGGGTGATCCACCCGCCGGTGAAGGCCCGCGAGATCATCGAGGGCGGCGACTGGGCCGAGGCGCTCACCGCCGAGGAGCAGGCGGTGCTCGAGGCGCTCCCCGAGCGCGGCTACCTCATGGCGGCGTCGCGACTGGTGCCGTACAAGCGCCACGACGCGGTGATCCGGATGGGGGATCGGCTGGGCGTGCCGGTGGTCGTGGCCGGCACCGGACCCGAACGCGACTACCTCACGGCGCTCGCCGCATCGGCGTCGGTGCCCGTGCACATGCTGGGGTTCGTGTCGGACGCGCTCATGCGGGCGCTGTTCCAGCGCGCGCTCGCCTTCGTGTTCCCGCCCGTCGAGGACTTCGGAATCATCCCCGTCGAGGCGATGGCGGCGGGATGCCCCGTCATCGTCAATCGCGTGGGGGGCGCCGCCGAGTCGGTGATCGACGGCGTGACCGGCTTCACGGTGGACCCCGACGACCCCGTCGAGCTCGCCGCGGCGGTGGCGGGACTGGACCGCATAGACCCGGATGCCGCGCGGGCCCGTGCCGCGGAGTTCGACGTCTCACGCTTCGTCGCCGAGGTGCGGGGGTGGGTGCTGGGGTCGACGGATGCTGCGTCCCCACCTGCTTCGTCGGCGCCCGCGTCCGTACGCGCCGACGCCGCGCGGGTCTCGACCTGACGCCGGGACCCGCCTCTCCGCCTTGCTCCCGGTCGTTGAGCGAGCGAGGTACGAGCGAGTCGAAACGCGCCGCACCCTCTGCCCTGCCCCCGGTCGTTGAGCGAGCGAGGTACGAGCGAGTCGAAACGCGCCGCACCCGCCGTACACCCCGGCCCCGACGATCCCGCATATCCGGCGCGTTTCGACTGCGGGCGCCAGAGCGCCCTCCGCTCAACGACCGACCTCTGCCGGTCGTTGAGCGAGCGAGGTACGAGCGAGTCGAAACGCGCCGCACCCGGCGTACACCCCGACCCCGACGATCCCGCATATCCGGCGCGTTTCGACTGCGGGCGCTGGGGCGCCCTCCGCTCAACGACCGACCTCTGCCGGTCGTTGAGCGAGCGAGGTACGAGCGAGTCGAAACGCGCCGCACCCGGCGTACACCCCGACCCCGACGATCCCGCATATCCGGCGCGTTTCGACTG
>NZ_JBJDRL010000060.1:0-23845 GCF_044987475.1 Microbacterium sp. ZW CA_36 | reverse complement strand
GCAGAACCGCCGCCCGACGACCCGCCCGAGGACGACGATGCGGACGCCGACGACGACAGCGTCGAGATCCCTGCGGAGAAGGCCGCCGCGTGGAAGCCCGACGATCCGGCGTACCAAGTCGGCGAGTTCCCCTCGCCGTAGAGGACGGCGAGCTCTTCCGCCCACCGCTTCTCCTGTCCGAACACGACGGCGTACGGAAGGAGGGTCTCGTACAGCTTCAGCTTCACCCGCGGATCGGAGACGTCGACGTGCACCCGTTCGGCGCCCTGCGGCGACTGCAGCATCCGGATGCGGTCGGCCTCCGCCCACTCGATGAACTGCTTCAGCCCCCGCAGGTGGTCGCGGGCCTCCGCCCCGGCGGCGGTGAGCGGCTTGTGCGACACCATGCCCGCCACCACCAGTACGACGATCACGGCCCCGATGATGAGCACCACCGGAACCCACGGCGTCACGTAAGCGACGAGGGCGCCGATGCCGAAGAGCAGGACGAGCACGGCGGAGATGATCGCGATCACGACCGGCCACGCCCGGGGGCCGATCGGCACTCTGCGACGGAGCCCCCGCGTGGTCAGCTCGGACGTCGCCGCCTTCAGCACCTTCTGCGCCGTCGACGAGAACCTGGTGTCGGTGCGACCGAACTCGAACTCCTCGCCCGGCATGCCGGAGGGGAAGAGGCCGGGAAGCAGCATCCGTCCATCTCCGTCTGCGAGCGACGGGTTCTGGAGCACGGCCTTCAGCCGGGTCCCGCCGAACCACTTCTGCGGGCCCTCTTCGATGCGGATGCTGCCCACCACCGCCTGCTCGAGCACCTCGGCCGGGATCGCCTTGGACGTGTGACCGAGGAGCACGGCGCTCTCGAGCGCATCGATTCCGCGAGGCGGCGTGTACTCCGCGATGATGACCGGCCGGCCGGCCTCGTCGCGCAGGTGCCGCGCACGCGTGACGCCCGCGAAGACCACCGCCGTGCCGAGTCCGAGGAGAGCGACCGCTGCCTGCAGCCAGCCCCAGGGCGACGCCAGGTAGGAGGTGTCGAACTCGGTGAAGGTGTCGGGCTCGAACCCGATCGCGATCGTCATCGTCTGATACGGCTGGACCCCTTCGACGGTTGCCACAACGGCGCCGTCGGAGTCGCCGATGGGGCACGTCCGAGTGTCGTCCTGGTAGCCGACATAGCAGGACTGCCTGCCCGTGCGCGCGGCATCCACGTCGTCCGGCATGGTCACACGCGCGGTGACGCGGCCGAACGACTGGGGCCAGGCGGTGCCGTTCACGTCCCAGTAGAACTCGTCCGAGCCGGTGTCGGCGAAGTACCGCGTGACGTTCTCGAGCGTGTACGTGAAGATATAGGTCTGGCGACCGTGGACGAACTCGCCGGCACGCGAGGTCATCGAGAAGAGGCCGTCTTCCGCCTCGGTCTCCGCCTCTCGCGCCGCACCGTTCTCGTCCGTGATGGAGACGAGCTGCGGGTTCAGCGGCGCCCCCTGGTAGTTGTCGGGGATCACCCGCCGCATGCCGCGGTTCTGGTCGGACTCGGGGAAGAGCGCGACGAACGTCTCGACGACGGTGAGCGCGCTGGTGCCGTCCTCGGCGCGACCGAGCTGGTACTCGACATCAAGGCTCTCGAAGGAGAAGTCCTCGACGTCCGCACGAGCGGGAGCGGCGCCCACGCCCGCGAGGAGCAGGCCCGCGAAGACGGCGAGCAGCAGCCCCATGACCACGAGACGGCGCGCGCGCCACGACGCGATTGCAGAAGACGCCATGGGGCCAGCCTAGGGTCCACCGCCTGCCCTACTCTTGACGATATGACCGACCGCCGTCTCGCCATCGACGCCTGGGAGAGCCTCTTCCGGGCCCAGCACGAGGTGTTCGGCGACATCAACGGCGACTTCGACGAAGAGATGCTGAGTCAGGCCGAGTACGACGTGCTCCTCACCGTCACTCGCTCCGACGACCTCACCGCGCGGCTGCGCGACGTCACCGCGAACATGCTCATCAGCCAGCCCAGCGTCTCGCGGCTCGTCGACCGCATGGTGGCGCGCGGACTGCTCACGAAGTGCGCCGATCCCGACGACGGGCGCGGGGCGCTCGTCCACGCGACGGATGCCGGTGCGTCGCTGTTCCGCCGCATCGCGAGCGCGCACGGCAAGGCCATCGCCGAGCGGATGTCGCTGCTCTCGGACGCCGAGCTCAGCCAGCTGCGCGACCTCACCGCCAAGCTGCGCAAGACCCAGCCCAGCTGCTGACTCCCGGCTCGGTCGTTGAGCGATCGCAGCGAGTCGAAACGCCCCGGCCGGCGTCGCACGTCGGCCCACTGCGTTTCGTCTCGCTCGTTCCTCGCTCGCTCAACGACCGGGCTCCCAGCTCGGTCGCTGAGCGATCGCAGCGAGTCGAAACGCCCCGGCCGGCGTCGCACGTCGGCCCACTGCGTTTCGTCTCGCTCGTTCCTCGCTCGCTCAACGACCCGTGGTCTCCGGCCGTTGAGCGCTGGGGCGTTTCGTCTCGCTCGTTCCTCGCTCGCTCAACGACAGGTGGTATCCGGCTGCCTCACGGGGTGCGGCGCCGGAGCGTGAGGGAGGCGAGGATCAGCGCTCCCACCGCGAATGCCACCACGACCAGAAGCGGACCGAACACGTCCCAGCCCTCGTCGCCGGCCGTCACGGCGTTGATCGTGTCGATGGCGTAGCTCAAAGGCAGCACCTTCGAGATCTGGTAGAGCGCCTCGGGCATGTCCTCGCGCGGCATGAACAGGCCGCCGAGGATGATCTGCGGGAACACGATCAGCGGCATGAACTGCACGGCCTGGAACTCGGTGCGGGCGAACGCACTGGCGAGCAGCCCGAGCGCGCTGCCGAGGATCGCGTCGACGACGGCCACCAGTCCCAGCTGCCACAGCGGTCCGTCGACGTCGAGGCCGCACACCCACACGGCGAAGGTGACGGTGATGACCGCCTGCAGCGTCGCCATCAGCCCGAACGCGAGGCCGTATCCGACGATGAAGTCGGCCTTGGCGATCGGGGTGGTCATCAGGCGCTCGAGGGTTCCCGACCGGCGCTCGCGGAGCGTCGTGATCGAGGTGATGAGGAACATCACGATGAACGGGAACAGCGCCAGGATCGGTCCGCCGAACTGGTCGAACACGCCCTCCTGGTCGCTGAACAGCCAGGCGAACAAGCCGACGAGCAGGCTCGGTGCGACGAGCATGAGCGCGATCGACCGCGGGTCATGGCTGAGCTGGCGGAGCACCCGCCCGGCGGTCGCGAGGGTGAGCACGCCGTTCACGATGCCCGCCCGTCGTCCGTGGGATTCGTCTGCGACTCGTGCGGGTGCCCTTCTCGAAGCTCGCGGCGCGTGAGCGGGTGCGGTTCGATGGGCGAATCGCCCGCGCGCGGCCCCTGAGCTTGCGCCTGCCGGACGGCGTCGCGTTCGATCAGCGTGAGGAAGGCGGCATCCGGATCCGTCGTTCCGGTATCGGCGAGCAGGCCGTCCGGCGTCGTGTCGGCGATGATCCGCCCCGCCCGCATCAGCACGAGGCGGTCGCACCGCACCGCCTCGTCCATCACGTGGCTCGAGACGACGAGCGTCGCCCCGGCGTCGGCCAGACCACGGAAGAGGTCCCACAGCTCGGCCCGGAGCAGCGGATCGAGGCCCACCGTGGGCTCGTCGAGCACTAGCAGCTCGGGATCGCCGAGCATCGCCACCGCGAGCGAGACGCGACTCTCCTGCCCGCCGCTGAGCGAGTCGATCGTCTGGTCGCGCTGGTCGGCGAGGCCGACCTGCTCGATCACCCGATCGACATCGCGACCGGGCGCTCCGACCAGCCGGGCGAAATAGCGGAGGTTCTGCCGGATGGTGAGGTCGCCGTACACCGACGCCGCCTGCGTATCGTACGCCACCCGCCGTCGCAGTGCGCGTGATCCGCCCGGCTCGCCCAGCACGGTGACCGAGCCGCCGGCGATCTTCTGCACGCCCACGATCGAGCGCATGAGCGTCGTCTTGCCGCACCCCGACGGACCCATCAAGCCGGTGATCTGGCCGCGTGGGATGTCGAGATCGAGAGACGTGAAGACCTCGGTCTTGCCGCGTCGGACGTGCAGATCGCGCACGCTGACGGCATCCGTCCTCAGGCTATTCATCACGTGATGAATAATGGGCCCGCCGTGCCCCCGGGTCAAGGGGTCCGGCGGTGACTCCCTGGCGTCACGAGCCGTAGAGGTAGCCCTGCACCGTGGGCCCCACGCGCCGGATCAGTTCGTCGACGGATGCCTCTCCCAGCGCCGGCAGTCGCAGGACGTAGCGGGCGATCAGCAGACCCGCGACCTGCGAGGCCACGAGCGCCGCTCGCAGCTCGGCGTCTTCGACGTCGAGCGCCCGGACGATGCGCGAGAGCAGCTCGCGCGAGATGAACCCCGCCAAGAGGGGCGTCGTGAGCTTGTTTCCGATGGTCGTGCGCAGGAGGGCCACGCCGCGACGGCGCACATCGGCGTCCTCCCAGGTCTCCAGCAGGTACCGCACGATGCGCTCGCCTACCTCGTCGCGGGGCCCTGCGAGGATCTCGGGGATGGCGAGGTCGGGCCGCATCGGCGCGCCCACCGTCTCGCCGAAGAGATCGGCCTTGGTGCCGAAGTAGTGGTGCACGAGGGCCGAGTCGACGCCGGCCCTGCCGGCGATGCCGCGCATCGTCGCGCCGTCGTACCCGAGTTCGCCGAACTCGTCCATGGCAGCGGCGAGGATCCGCTCGCGCGCGTCGGACTGCCCGGCGCGCGGGCGGCCGCGACGTCGCTTCGGCGCCGGCACGACGTACTCCACCACGGGGTCAGCCTACGTCGGCAGTCGACTGGCGGCCACGTGATCCGATTCCGGTCGGACGTAGTCTGGGCGCCATGCACACGCGCACTCAGGCGAGGCTGCAGGTCGTCGCAGGTCCCATGTTCGCCGGCAAGTCCGAGGAGCTCATGCGTCGCGTCCGCCGCGCCCGCATCGCCGGCCTGTCGGTCGATGTCGTGAGCCACGCCCTCGACGATCGTCGCGGCGAGGGGCAGGTCAGCTCCCACTCCGGGCTCAGCGTGCCGTCACGCTCGGTGCCCGACGTCGAAGCGCTCGTCGCCTCGGTCGAGGGCCGCGCGCTCGACATGGTCGCGATCGACGAGGCGCAGTTCTTCGGGCCGGACCTCATCGACGCCGTGAATGCGCTGGTGACGGAAGGCGTCGACGTCGTCGTCTCGGGCCTCTGCGTCACCTTCGACGGCCGGCCGTTCGAGCCGCTGCCGGCGCTCATGGCGATCGCAGAGGACGTCCTGAAGCTCACGGCGGTGTGCGCGGTGTGCGGTGAGGACGCGGCGTTCCATCAGCGACTGTCGGCCGGCGGCGCCGGCGATCCGCTCACTCCGACGAGCGACCAGGTGGGAGGCATCGAGTCGTACCAGGCGCGATGCCGCCGCCACTTCACGGGCGCGGCGCGAACGTAGGCGCCGGGAACAACGGATGCCTCGTCCCGGCCGGGACGAGGCATCCACTGTCAGAGCGCTTACTGCTCGATCGGCTGCGGCGCGTCGTTGGACTCGTGCGCCTGGATCGTCGGCGTGCCACCCTCGGACGTCACCTCGATCTTGCGCGGCTTGGCCTTCTCGCTCACCGGGATCGTCACGCTCAGCACGCCGTTGTCATAGCTGGCCGAGATGCGCTCGGTGTCGATGCCCTGGCCGAGGTTGAGCTGGCGCAGGAAGCTCGCCGCCTCGCGCTCGCGGGTGATCCACTTGACGTCGTCGCCGCTGGTGAGCGTGCGCTCGGCGCGGATCGTCAGCAGCTGGCCGTCGACATCGATGTCGACCGAGCCCGGGTCGATGCCCGGCAGGTCGGCGGTCAGGACGTAGTGGTCGCCGTCGCGGTAGAGGTCCATCGGCATGCGGCGCGGACCGCGGCGCGTGTCGAAGAGACTCGACGCAAGACGGTCGAGGTCACGGAACGGGTCGTAGGTTGCCATGAGAATCTCCTCTCTGTCCAGAAGTTGAGCCCACTTGGCTCAACTACGTTCAGATTAGCACTCTCACCATGCGAGTGCTAGGTGGGTCCGCGTTCGCCGTGAACGAACACGGACGCGTTTCGTCTCTGCGTTTCGACTCGCAAGCTCGCTCAACGACCGGTCGTCGAGCGAGCGAAGCGAGACGAAACGCGCCCAGACAGTTCGTCAGCACTCGATGACGTTGACCGCGAGGCCGCCCTCGCTCGTCTCCTTGTACTTGTGCGACATGTCGATGCCCGTCTGCCGCATGGTCTCGACGACGGCGTCGAGCGAGACGTAGTGCGAGCCGTCACCGCGCAGCGCGAGACGCGCCGCCGTCACGGCCGTCGACGCGGCGATGGCGTTGCGCTCGATGCAGGGGATCTGCACGAGACCGCCGACAGGGTCGCACGTCAGACCGAGGTGGTGCTCCATCGCGATCTCGGCCGCGTTCTCGATCTGCCGGTTGGTTCCACCCATGACGGCCGTCAGCCCACCGGCCGCCATCGCGCAGGCCGATCCCACCTCGGCCTGACAGCCGCCCTCTGCACCCGAGATCGAGGCGTTGGCCTTGAACAGCGAACCCAGCGCGGTGGCGGTGAGGAGGAACCGACGGATGCCGCGGCGACGGTTCGCCTCAGCCCTCTGCTCCTCGCTCCACTGCGCCGGCTCGGGAGAGTCAGGGGCCTGGCCGGGATACCCGAGCAGGGCGCTGCCCACGAGCTTTCCGTACGGGGTGACCGCGTTGCCCGCGCCGAGCCCGGAATCGGCGAGGAAGCGCCACCAGTACATCGCCACCGCGGGCACGATGCCGGCGGCGCCGTTCGTGGGCGCCGTGACGACCCTTCCACCCGCCGCGTTCTCTTCGTTGACGGCGAGCGCGAAGGCGCCCAGCCACTCCCCCGGCAGCTCACGACGGCCGTCGGCCTCGGCAGCCTCGAGCTGCTCGCGGATCGACGCCGCACGTCGCTTGACACCCAGCATCCCCGGCAGCACGCCGCCGGTTCCGAGGCCCGCCTCGACGCAGGCGGCCATCGCATCCCAGATGGCATCCAGGCCCGCGGCGATCTCCTCGTCGGGTCGCCGGGCCTCCTCGTTGAGGCGTGCCGCCTCGGCGATCGTGATGCCGCGCTCATCGCACAGCGCCAGCAGCTCCTCGGCGCTCGCGAAGTCCAGGGGGAACACGCCCGCACCCGAGCCCGCGGGCCCCGCGCTCGTCGGCGGATCGCCCTCACGACGGATGAACCCGCCGCCGACGGAGTAGTAGGTCTCGCGGACGAGGAGTCCGGCATCCGTGGCGGGAGCGACAGCCGTCACCGACGACGATCCGGTCTCGCGCACGCCCGCCGCGGCCACCGCGCGCGCCGGCCCGTCGTCGGCCGAGGTCCACGCTTCGAGCGTCATGGCATTCGGGTGACCGGGCAGCCGCGTGCGCGGTGCGAACACGACGTCGCCGCGTTCGAAGCGCACGGGCTGGATGCCGGCGAGCTCGAGCGGCTGCCCGTTGGGCCAGGCGCCCCACGCCGAGCGCACGGCATCCGGATCCACCGTCTCGGGTTCGAGTCCCCGCAGCCCGGCGACGACCGCGTCGGGTGTCCCGTGGCCGATGCCGGTCGCACCGAGCGAGCCGTACAGCGTGCAGGTCACCCGGCCGACCTGCGGCAGCACGCCGGCCTCGCGCAGGCGGACGACGAAGTCATGGGCGGCCCGCATGGGGCCGACCGTGTGGGAGCTCGAGGGTCCTACGCCGATGGAGAACAGCTCGAACGCCGAGACATAGGCGCTCATCGCCACCAGGCTAACGCCGCAGTCGATGCGAACTGCACGCCGTTACCGAGTCGTGAGAGGCAGGATGCCTCGACTCGGGCGGCCAGCGCATGCAGTGTGATGACTGCCGTGCGACGCCGACGGCGCACCGTTGCCTCTGGTGAATCGTGCGGCGTTGCGATAGGCAGGTACCAGCCCCGCGCGCACGCGACGGAGGCGGTTCGAGAGAGGGTCCGCGATGCTCTTCGTCCTTTACCTCATCCTGCTCCTGGGCGGCATGTACCTGGTCGGCTCGGCCTTCGCGGCCCCGTTCCTGCCGGCGCTGGTGTTCGTCGCCGGAGTCCTCTGCATCTCGCTGGCGGTGGCACTGCCCATTGCGGCGCAGCGGATCGACAGCGGCCCCCGGAAATAGCCGGCTCGCAGTCCCCGAGCGGGGTTTGTCAACCCCGAGAACACCCGGCCTGTTGTCGACCAGAATCGACTCGCTGCATCAGCGTGGAGGCACCGAAATGAGAACAGCGACATCCGCATCGCCGTGGTCCGGCACCGGACAGGAGAGGTGAGCGAACGATGGTGATGCTCGAACCACAGGTTCGTCCGACAGGGCGGCAGTACGACCTGCAGCGCGTGGATCAGTCGACGTGGATCATCCGCGACGCGCACGTCCCCACGACCGACGCGAGAAGCGTCGTCGCCTGCGTCAGCGAGGCCGCCTGGGACGGCGTCGATGTGCTCTGGCTGCACCCGGTCGGCCTGCCCACCCACTACCGCACCGCCGACGCGGTGCTGCGCGACCTGATCCGCCACGGTCGCCGGAGCTCTGGGACCACCCGGCCCATACCGATCCCGCATCGTCCGCCGGTGAAGCCCGAGCGCTGCTGATGTGGCCGCCGCGATGAGGCCGCCGCTCGCCGACGACTCGCTGTCCGTCCTCGTCCAGGGCTATGACTTCGGCGAGCGGATCTGGCGACGGGTCCGCGACGGTGCGCGGTCCGCCCCGATGCGATTGCTGGGCCGCGACGCGCTCCTCGTGCGCGGCTCAGCGGGCGTGGCGGTGTTCTACGACCAGGCGCGCATCGCCCGGCACGGTGCGATGCCCGCGATCGTGCAGAACACGCTGTTCGGACACGGATCCGTGCACAGCCTCGACGGCGACGAGCACCGCCACCGCAAAGCGACGTTCGTCGACGTGGCGTACGAGGATGCCGAGGTCGAGCGCCTGCAGCCGCTGCTCGAGCGCGAATGGCGCCACGAGCTCGACGCCTGGCTCAAAGGCGGCGAGCGCACCGCCTACGATGCGGCAGTCGGTGCACTGGGCCGGGCGATCATGGTGTGGGCCGGACTGCCGGGCACCCCCGCCGCGAAGACCCGCTGGGCGGCGCGTCTCGCGCAGATCGTGGACGGATTCGGTGCGCCCTACTCCCCTGCCTACGTCGCCGCTGCGGTGAACCGACGCTGGTCCGACCGGCATGCGCGACGCCTCATCAAGGCCGTGCGCGCGGGCGACCTCGCCGCGGCGGAGGGGACGGCGCTCCACTCCTGGGCCTGGCACAGGGATCCCGCCGGTGAGCTGCTGCCCGCACAGCTCGCAGGGGTGGAGCTGCAGAACTCGATGCGTCCGATGATCGCCGTCGCGCGCTTCGTCGCCTTCGCCGCCAAGGAGCTGCACGACCGGCCCGAGTGGAGGGCTCGCATCGCCGCCGAGACGGCGGAGCGGGCGACGCTGGTGGGCGGTCCCCTCGCGATCATGTTCGCTCAAGAGGTCCGGCGCACCGCGCCCTTCGTGCCGATGCTGCCCGGGTGGGCGAAGCAGGACGTCGAGCTCGACGGTCAGCACCTCGCCGCCGGCGGTCGGGTGGTGCTCGACATCCTCGGCACCGACATGGACGCCGGTTCGTGGGAGAACCCCGCCGCCTTCGACCCCGAGCGGTTCCGTGGCGTCGAGGACTACGAGGCGCTGACAGCCTTCATCCCGCACGGCGGCGCCGAAGTGGCGACCGGCCACCGCTGCCCGGGTGAGAAGCTCGCGATCGCCGGCCTCGCGGCCGCGATAGCCGTGCTGAGCGATCCCCGGCTGACAGTCCTCGACTCCGGGCTCTCCGTGAACCGCCGCCGGCTTCCGACGATGCCGAGATCGGGAGCACGCGTGCGGGCGGGCGGGGCGCCGTCACGCTGCCCGATCCACTGACGACGGATGAGGCATCCCGCGCTCACGCAGTGCCGCGCGAGCGTTCACGTATCCGGGAAGTGGTGGTCCTCGGCACGGCGGACGTCAGCGAGCGTCGCCTTCCAAGTGCTCCGCCGCGGGCGCCGACGGTCGAAGAGCCTCCTCAGGGAGTCTCCGACGGAGCGGAGAGCTGATCCGATTGTGATCATGGCTGCTCACCTCAAGCAGTGGGGGTTTGTCTGTGGAACAGGGATATCCCGTGGGGTGCCACGGCGTCTTGGGGCTTGACCTGGCGCCCGAGGTGTGGTGTCCCCGGTAGGTGCGATGATCCGCATGGGGATGATCGGCGGGAGGGCGGGATGCGGGGCGAGGCGACCGTGCTGCACGCCGACCTCGACGCCTTCTACGCCTCGGTCGAGCAGCGCGACGCGCCCGCACTGCGCGGACGACCCGTCATCGTCGGCGGTGGCGTGGTGCTGGCGGCGAGTTACGAGGCGAAGGCCCGTGGCGTGCGCACTGCGATGGGCGGCCGGCAGGCCCGCGAGCTCTGCCCGGATGCGGTGGTCGTCCCCCCACGGATGGACGCATACTCCACGGCCAGCCGTGAGGTGTTCGCGATCTTCCGCGATACGACACCGCTCGTGGAGGGGCTCTCGATCGACGAAGCCTTCCTCGAGGTCGGCGGTCTGCGACGCATCGCGGGCACGCCCGAGCAGGTCGCCGTGCGCCTGCGTGAGCGGGTTCGCACGGAGGTCGGACTCGCCATCTCTGTCGGGGTCGCGCGGACGAAGTTCCTCGCCAAGGTCGCCAGCGCGGTCAGCAAGCCCGACGGCCTGCTCGTCGTCGAGCCCGATCACGAGGAGGCGTTCCTGCTCCCGCTGCCGGTCGAACGGCTGTGGGGTGTCGGGGCCGTGACCGCGGAGAAGCTGCACCGGCTCGGCATCCATACCGTCGGGCAGCTGGCCGAACTCGAAGCCGCCACCGCCGAGAGGCTGCTGGGCAGGGCTGCCGGTGCACACCTCCACGCGCTCGCTCGCCTGCGCGACCCGCGCCCTGTCGACACCACGCGGCGCCGCGGGTCGATCGGCTCTCAGCGGGCGCTCGGCAACCACCCGCGCTCGGCGGAAGAGCTCGACCTCTTCTTGACGCAGATCGTCGACCGGCTCGCCCGCCGCCTGCGCGAGCGGGACCGGGTGTGCCGCACGGTCGTGCTGCGCCTGCGCTACGGCGACTACGCGAAGGCCACCAGATCCCGCACGTTCCGCTTCGCGACCGACCGCACCGCCCTGCTGCTCGAGGTCGCGCGGGGGCTGCTCGCCGCCGCACAGCCCGAGATCGAGCAGCGCGGCATCACCCTCATCGGGGTGTCACTGTCGCAGCTGGGTCGCGCCGACAGCGTCCCGCCGGAACTGCCCATCGACTGGGACGACGGGTCTCGCCTCGACGGGGTGCTCGATGCGGTTCGCGACCGCTTCGGCGCGGCGTCGGTGGCACGCGCCGCGCAACTCGGTCGCGATCCGGGCTGGTCGACGCCGCTGCTGCCGGAACACGAGTGACCGCGAGAACCGCGTCCGAGCGCGCACGGCAGGGATGTCGCCGGCCCGGCTTACCCTGCTCCCATGGCGGAGCGTGTCGAACTGTGGTGGGCCCGCCGCCAGTTCTCAAAGGGGTCGGAAGTCCCCTACCCGGTGGGGAGCTACCGCGAGGCCTGGGCGCCGTTCCCCGCGCTCATCCGCCAGTACCATCCCGAGCTCAACGCCGGCATCGTCTTGAGCCAGGTCCCGCCCGCGGCGGACGTGCTGCTGCTGTGGCAGTGCGAGGCCGGCCACAAGTTCGCGGCCACTCCCGACGAGCAGCGCAACCGACCCGGACGTGAACGCCGGCGCTCCGCCTGGTGCCCCGACTGCGCCGACCTCGCCCGGCCCGCCCGCGCACTGCCGATGCGCGACGTGGTGACTCCTCCCGACTCCCCGGTCCCGGCCGCCGTCGCCAATCCCACCGGTCGCGCGGTTCTGCGGCCGCGCACGCCGAGACGCAGGCTGCAGGTGTGCGCGAAGACGCCTGACCTGCCCGTCGGCGACCCGTTCCGCTCGGATTGCGCGCCGAAGCCGGCATCCGCGGTCGAGGCGCAGCTGCGCGCCGACCTGTTCGCCCGCCTGTCGGTCACACCCGGCTCGAACGCCGTGCGCGTCGCTCGCCCGTTCTTCGACCACGTGGAGGTGTGGCCCGACATCCTGCTTCCCGAGCTGCGCGTCGCCATCGAGTACGACAGCACCGGCCGGCACGGTCTCGAACACGTCGGCAAGCGCGAGGACGCAGACCTGCGCAAAGACCGCGCGCTGCGCTCTGCGCGGTGGGAGGTCGTCCGCATCCGCACCGGCAAGCTCGAGCCGCTGGGCCCGTTCGACCTGCAGATGTCGGCCTGGAACACGAAGGGCCTCGAGCGCCTCATCGACACTCTCCGAGACATCCGCGGACCACTGCTCGTCGACCCGTACCTCGCCTGACGCGAACCGTCGGCGACAGCGTCTATCCGAGGTGGCGGGCCAGAGCTTCGAGGATGCCTCGCGTTCCTTCTTCGCGGTTGACCCCGTCTGCCCAGAACCGGTCGAAGAAGATGCCGTGCTCGGCATGCGTGAAGCGTGTGCCCTCGGGGATCCGCTCGAACTCGAGGGATGCCACCGACGTGGACATGTGGATGGCGTCGAGCCACATGTCGTAGGTCGTGACGATGCGCACGTGCTCGACGATGTCGGTGTAGACGGCCTCGTACCGTGACAGCGGTCCGCCGTGGAACTGCGCCTCGTCGACGTCACGCCCGCCGACACGGAAGTCGAATGCCCACTCGCGCGAGTCGAAAGCAGCGCTGTCGCCGAACCAGCTGCGCTTCTGCGTCTCGTCGGCGAACGCCTGCCACACGTCCTCGACGGGCACGGGATAGTCGCGGGTGAGCGTGAACCCGGCGTGGGCGAGTCGGCGCTCGACCGTCATCGCTGCTCCTCTCGGGTGAAGGTGACGTGGATGGTGCCGCTTTCGGCGACCTCCGTGGTCACGCGGTGCGTGTGCTCGAGGCCGCGAAGGTCATCCCACACGCGGTTGCCCCGGGAGAGCACGATCGGTGCGATCCCTACGTGCAGATCGTCGACGAGACCGGCCCGCAAGAATTCCTGCGCGGTGCGCACGCCGCCGCCGACCCGGACGTCGAGCCCGCCGGCGGCGGCGGTGGCCTCCGCGAGCACGTTCTCGATCGCGCCGGTTCGGAAGTGGAAGATCGTGCCGTTGCCCATCGCGATCGACGGGCGGGGTGCGGAGTGCGTGAGCACGTAGACCGGGCAGCCGAACGGCGGCTCTTCGCCCCACCACCCCTTCCAGTCCGGGTCGTCGGGATTCGCGTGCAGACCGAACATGGCTGCGCCCATGATCTCGGCGCCGACGCCGGTGAAGAACGCTGCGGCGTACGACTCGTCTACGCCGGTCGTGCCCGCGCCGCTCGTGTCGCCGAAGACCCTCTGCCGGAAGGTGCGCGTGGCCGCGTATGCCGCCGTCAGGGGTCCCCAGTCCTCACCCATGGGGTTGTCCACCAGGGGATCGGGAGTCGCGGTGTATCCGTCGAGCGACGAGAACAGGTCGATGCGAACTCGGGTCATTGCGAGGTCTCCTTGTCAGTGATGCGGGTCAGGTGGATGCCGAGGCGGTCTGCCTGCCGCTCGGCGGGTGTGCGCTGCTCGCCCAGCCAGACGTGCAGGACGTCGAGCGCGCCGGGTCGCAGGCTCACCGTGCGGACGCGTCCCTGTTTGTTCGACGTGACGATTCGCGCGTCCTCGAGGATGCGCAGGTGCTGAAGCAGCGACGGCAACGTCATCGAGACCAGCCCCAGGAGGTCGGACACGACCGCCGGGGACTTCGCGAGCCGCTCGACGACCATCCGCCGAGTCGGATCCGCGAGAGCACGGAGCACCGCGTCCAGCTCCGCGGAATAGTTAGGCATATGCCTAACTATGTCCAAAGCTCGACATCACGTCAACCCGGAGCACGGTGGGCGAGGCGCGTCTGAACGTGTCTCCCGCCCCGCGCAGACCGCCGAGTAGTCGGGCTTCCGCGCGGTGCGCCGGCAAAGCTCGTCGTTCGTGCTTGAATCCGGACTCGGCGCGCACCGGCACGGGCGTCGCAGAAACCGGGAGGAGTCGTCGATGCTCGATTCCGTCGCGTTGCTGACGCAGCGGCTGCGCTCGGCAGGGATCACCGACGTCCTCTCGATCGAACCGGTGACCGGTGGGCTCGCGGCGACGGCAGGGATCGCGCAGCGCGCCGATGGCGGATCGATCTTCGTCAAGGCATTCGCCGAGCCGTCCGACGACGCCTTCGTCACCGAGGCCGACGGTCTCGACGCGTTGCGAGAGCTCGGCGGCGTCGCCACTCCCGATGTGTTGCTGGCCGGAGGGGACCTGCTCGTTCTCTCCGTTTTGAGGCCCAGGCCCGACTCTGCAGCTTTCTGGGAGCAGCTCGCGCATGCGCTCGCCTTCTTGCACACCAGCACTCCCCATTCGAGATTCGGCTGGCACCGCGACAACTGGCTGGGTCGCCGTCGGCAGGTCAACACGTGGGCGGATGACGGATTCGAGTTCTTCGCTCAGCACCGGCTGCTGCGGTGGCTCGACGAACCCCGCGTCCAGGCGGCGCTCTCCCCCGCGGACCGATCCGCACTGGAGCACCTGTGCGCACGGCTGCCCGAGCTGCTCCCGCAGAAGCCCGCCTGTCTGACGCACGGCGATCTGTGGGCGCAGAACGTGCTGAGCGCAGCGGACGGGCAGCCCGCCTTGATCGACCCCGCAGTCTCGTACATGTGGGCGGAGGTGGATCTCGCCCACCTGTGGACGACTGCGCCGCCGCCCGAGGCGCGGGTCTTCTTCGACCGGTACGCGGAGCTGACCTCCCTCGACCGAGACTGGCGTCTGCGCATGCCGATCCTCCAGTTGCGACAGCACCTCGCCGTCATCGCACAGTTCGACGACGACTGGGGCGCAGCGGACGCGGTGCGGACGACGCTCGCCCCGTTCCGGCGGATCACCCGATCCTGATCCGGCATCCACAGACAGCTCAGGCCATGCGCCCCGTCGACCCTCGGCGCTGCGACTCCCCTCAGAAGGGCAGCACGGCGGGCACCATGAGGACTGTCACGACGAGGACGACGATCGTGAAGGGCGCCCCCAGCTTGAAGAAGTCGAAAAAGGTGTAGCGTCCCGGCTCGACGACGAGCGTGTTCACCGGCGACGACACGGGTGTCATGAATGCAGCGGAGGCCGCCAGCGCCACGGTCATCGCGAACGGATACGGCGAGACCTGCAGCTGGGTCGCGATGCCGATCGCGATCGGCCCCATCAGCACGGCCGTGGCGGTATTCGAGACGAAGAGACCGATGACCGCGGTGAGCACGAAGACGCCGGCCAGGAGCACTCTGGGACCCGCGTCGCCCAGCGCGCCGAGCAGACCGTCGACGACGAGGGCCACGCCGCCGGTCCGCTCCAGGGCGAGCGCGAAGGGCAGCATTCCCACGATGAGCAGGATCGTCGGCCATTGGATGGAACGGTATGCGCTGGGCATGTCGATGCAGCGGAAGAGACCCATCAGCAGGCAGGCGATGAGTGCAGCGATCACGTTGGGCACGACGCCGGTGACCATCAACACGACCATGACGATCACCGAGCCGATCGCGAACGGCGCCTGGTTGGCGGCCGGCGCGACTTCCTTCACTTCGGCCGGGAGGTCGAGCATGATGAAGTCCCTGGGCTGCGCCTGCAGCCGGTGGATGGCGTCCCAGCCGCCGGCGACGAGCAGCGTATCTCCTGTGGCGAGGCGGATGGCAGGGAACGCCGGCCCCGCAGCCTCGCTGCGATGGCGTACCCCGAGCACGAGGAGGTCGTGCTTCTCTCGGAACCGGATGGCCCGCACGCTGAGTCCGCGCGCGGACGAATCCGGTGCGATCATGACCTCCGCCATGCCCACCTGGCGGGAGTACGACTCGAAGAAGTCCGGCGTCATCGGCAGTTCCTCGAGCCGGAGCTGTCGTCGCTCGGCGGCCGGCACCTCACGGTCGACGACGATCACGTCCCCTGCCGCCAGGCGTGCGTCGTCCGCCGACGTTCGCACCGTCTTGCGGAACAGGCGGTTGCGCTCGAGCACGAGGACGCCCACCATCGTGCCGCCGCCGAACTCAGCATCCACCAACCGCTCCCCGACCAGCGGTGAACCGGCCACCACTCGGTACCGATGGGTGCGGGAACTCACCGCGTAGTCATCGATGAGGCTCCCGAATGTGCTGCGGGAACCACCGTCCGGTGCGCCGCCGTTGCCGAGGAACCGCCGTGCGAGCAGCATGTATCCGATGCCGAGCGCGAGGGTGACGAGCCCGAACGGCGTGGGGGCGAAGAACCCGAATCCGTCGAGGCCGTGCCGTGTCAGCTCCGCGTCGACGACGAGGTTCGGCGTCGTGGCGATGAGCGTGAGCATGCCGCTGATGAGACCGGCGAAGCTGATGGGCATCAAGAGCTGGCGGGCGGAGATGCCGGTGCGGGATGCCACGCTGAGCGCGACGGGAATGAAGATGGCGACCACGCCGGTCGAGCTCATCACCGCCCCGAGCAGCGCGACGCTCAGCATCAGCAGAACGATCACGCGTGCCGCGCTGGCACCCGCGGTGCGCGCGAGCCAGTCACCGAGCCGAAAGGTCACGCCCGTACGAGACAGGCCCTCCCCGACGACGAAGAGCGCAGCGATAAGGACGACGTTCGGGTCGGCGAAACCGGCGAGCGTCTCGGGGACCGTCAGGATGCCGGTGAGCGGCAGCGCGACGATCATCAGGGTCGCGACGACGTCCATCCTCGGTCGGCCGATCGCGAACATCGCGACGGCGGCGACCAGCAGTGCAAGGACGAGCGCCAGTTCGCCGTTCACCCGGCCCCCTCATATCGACAGCCTCTGCGCAGATGTCAGCCGTCGCCGGCTGCGCCTCTAGAAGTCGACGGGGTCGCGCGAGATCGGACAGGTCATGCAGTGTCCGCCCCCGCGCCCGCGTCCGAGTTCCGCACCCACGATCGTGATGACCTCCACGCCGGCCTTTCGGAGCAGCGTGTTCGTGTGGGTGTTCCGGTCATAGGTGAAGACCACCCCGGGCTCGACGGCCACTGCGTTGTTGCCGCTGTCCCATTGCTGACGCTCGCCCGCGTACCAGCCACCGCCTGGTTCGACCGTGCGCAGCTCCTTCAGGCCGAGCGAGTCCGCGACCACCTCCACGAAGGACCCGGTCTCCTCGGTGACCTCCACGCCCCCGGTGTCTGCGGGACGAAGGGAGAACGTATGGATGCCGTCGACGATGTCGGGGTAGTACGTCACGAGATCGCGGTCCGCGAAGGTGAACACGGTGTCAAGATGCATGGCGGCGCGCAGCTTCGGCATTCCCGCGACGACGACACGCTCTGCGGCGCCCGCCTCGAACAGCCTCGTGGCGACCTGTGTGATCGCCTGTCGCGATGTGCGTTCACTCATTCCTATGAGGACGGCGCCATTGCCGATGGGCATGACGTCGCCGCCTTCCAGTGTCGCCTGTCCCCATTCGAGTTCGGGGTCGCCCCACCAGACGGTGTTGCCGGCGTATTCGGGGTGGAAGTCGTAGATCGCCTTCATCAGCAGCGTCTCGTCGTGACGTGCCGGCCAGTAGAGCGGATTCTGAGTGAGCCCGCCGTAGATCCAGCAGGTCGTGTCGCGGGTGTAGATGGTGTTGGGCAGCGGCGGAAGCAGATACTCGTTCGCGCCGCTGGACTCGCGGGCGAGGGCGAGGTAGCCGGAGCGGAAGTCGTTCGGGAGCTCCCGGGTGGAGAGTCCGCCGATCAGGTGCTCAGTGAGTGTCGCATCGTCCAGCGACTCCAGGAACGCCCGCGTGTCCGCGACAAGCCCGATGCCCACTTCGTTCGCATGCACCTTCCGATCGAGCAGCCACTCCTTGGCGCCAGGCACCCCCAGCGTTTCGGTGAGGAGTTCGTGCAGCTCCACGACCTCGACTCCGCGCTCGCGGAGCTTCAACACGAAGTCATGGTGATCTCGTTTCGCGTTCTGAACCCACAGCACATCGTCGAACAGGAGCGCGTCGTTGTTGCTCGGTGTGAGGCGCTGGTGCGCGAGTCCTGGTCGGCACACGAGAACCTTGTTGAGCCTGCCGACTTCGGAGTGGACCCCGTAGGTGTTCTCTGGCATAGAGTTGGCTCCCTTTCAGATGGCGTGCCCGATCAGATCTGAACAGCACCCGTCGCGAGCAGCACGATGCCCACGACGGCGAACCCCAGCACCGCGATGAAGGTGGCGAGTCCGGGCCGGGTGAAGACTTTCGCGTGCTGCTGCCTGCGCGCCACGATATAGAGGATGGTGGCGGGAGCCAGCAGGATGCAGGCGAGGAAGAGGAAGACATATCCGGCGACCCAGATGAGGAAGAGCGTGTAGGCCGTGGAGACGGCGGCGATCACCAGGTCACGCGTGCGGCGACCTGCGGCGGGACCGTCATACCCATCTCGCTGGAGCGCGATCTTGAGCGCGTAGGCGCTGGCGAGCGCGTACGGCGCCAGCGCCAGAGCTGCCGTCAGGTCGAGCGTGAAGTCGAGGGCGTTGTCGACGAACTGCACCACGAACAGGATCACGGTGACGAAGACCGACGTCCAGAGGACGGCGTGTTCCGGGACCTGGCGACGATTGAGCACCGCGAAATGGCGCGGCAGGTCGTTGTCCTTCGCCGCGGCATAGACGACATCCGCGGCAAGCAGCTGCCACGCCAGATAGGCGCCGAGCACGGAGATGATCAGGCCGACGCGGATGAACGCGCCGCCCCACGGCCCGACCGCCGCCTCCAGAACGCCTCCGACCGAGGGTTGCGGCAGCGCCGCGAGCTCGGCCCTCGGCAGGATGCCGTACGAGAGGATCGAGATCGACGCGAACAGCGCCAGGACTGAAAGGAACCCGAGCACCGTCGCCGTACCGACGTGTTCGCGTTTCTTGGCGTACCGCGAATACACGCTGGCGCCCTCGATGCCGAGGAAGACGAAAACGGTGATGAGCATGGTGCCCTGGACCTGCGCGAACAGCGATTCGCCGCCGGGGACGTCGTAACCGCCGGTGAGGTTGCCGGCGAAGACATCCCAGCGCACGAAGAAGATCACGAGGACGAGGAACAACGCGAGTGGGACGAGCTTGGCCACGGTCACGATGAAGTTGATCGCCGCGGCCTCCTTGACGCCGCGCCGGATCAGGAGGAAGAAACCCCACACGGCGGCCGCGGAGATGAAGAACGCCGGCCACGTGTCACCGTCCCCCAGGACCGATCGCCACTCCGGGAACAGCTGGGAGAGGGTGGTCATGATGAGCACCCAGTAGAACGCATTCCCCGCGCACGTCGAGGCCCAGAATCCCACAGCGGAGAGGAATCCCGGGTACAGTCCGAACCCCTCCCGCGCGTAGACGTAGACGCCGTTGTCCAGTTGAGGTTTGCGGACTGCCAGAGTCTGGAAGACCAGCGCGAGGGTCAGCATGCCGAGGCCGGCGATCGACCAGGCGATCAGCGCCCCATACACACCGGTCTGACCGGCGAAGCGCGCCGGGAGCTGGAACACTCCCGCTCCCACCATGGATCCGACGACCATCGCGGTGAGCGCCGGCAGATTGAGTTTGGACTTGGACGCAGTCTCGGTCGCTTCGGGCATCAGGCGAGGGATCCCATGTATGTGACTCCAGTCCTCGTGGATTCTGGGAGCTGTCGACTCGTGTCTAGCGCAGTCCCACAGGATCGGGCAAGGCGCCGCGCCTGCGCGGCTGATGCCTAAATCAGACACTGGCGTTCGACTTCGGTCCGGACGCTCGATGAGCACAGCATGGGCGATCACCAGTCTTGCTCCATGTCATTCGTCGAGCAGACAGATCGTACGGTCGAACCGGCAACGCACTCAGATCCGCAAGCGCAGCCCCGGGCGCCTCGCCGTCGCCTCCGGGACGCCATCTTCCGACGCATCGCTACCCCGAAGCCGGTGAGCCACGAGGAGCATCATCGCCTCCGGCGGGTGGAAGCGGAGCGGGTCCAACGAGAAGCGGAGATGCTGCGCCTCCTCTCCATGTCCTTCGGCGGCCGCTGGTGAGTTGTCACGTCCGGCTCGGCAACGTCGCGATCGCGGTACGTCACCGCCGCATGCAGTCAGCGCAGAGCGTCCTCGCAGACAGACGCCAACGCACGCGTGTGGTCGATTCGAACCACGCTGGCATGTGGTGATGAACGGAACCTGGCGGCGAACGCGGGCGATTTGGCCGGTGCTGGTGCAGGATGACCCCATGGAACAGTACTTGTGGGTCCTCAAGGACAAGGAGCTCGGCCTCATCCGTGAACTGGAGCCGGACCGCATCTCCCAGCTGGATGAGGACGGTCTTCTCTCGCTGCATAAGCGGGTTCGTCGTGCGCGCAACAAGCACACCACCAACTACCGTCGCGGTGCCGCCGAGCGGGTCGCCATGGCGGGCGGGCGCGGCACGGCGGCCGCCGGATCCGACAAGGCAAGGGCCCGCGCGTATGTGTTCGAGGAGGCGCTCGCCATCGTCAGCGCGGAGTTGGCGCGTGTCGCGCACGAGGAGGCCGAAGCACTCAAGGACGAGCGTCTCGAGCGCGCTCGCGCCGGAAAGTGGTCGGGCCCGGAGTCCATCGCCCCCAGCCCGGAAGGGGTGTCGTCCGGACGGATGAAGGAGCACCAGAAGACCACGGGCGGCACGAAGCGCGACGCGTCGAGTCAGGCACAGGGGGCGCGGCGGCAGGCGAAACGCGACGCTCGCTGACGAAGCGGGCGCACACGCGCCGCCGCCGGCGCTACTCGTACAGGCTCGGGTCGGCCGTCAGCGAGACGTACGCCCAGACATCCATCCCGAGAGTGCTCAGCGCACGTTCGATCGCGCGCCGCACCTCGTCCTCCGCCGCGACATCCCAAGCCGCCCCATCCACGGTGAAGTCGACCTCGACGTAGAGCTTGCGCCCCACCTTGCCGGCCCGAACCAGCGGTTCACCGAGGCCGAAGTCCGCGCGCACGACGCCGACGGCCTCGTGGATTCGCTCGGTCAGATCGCGCGATGGCGCGCCTTCGAGCAGTTCATTCACGCCTGCCGCGATCAGCTGTACGGGAATGTAAGCCAGTACGACGCACGCGACGAGAACCAGGACCGGATCCACATAATCTGCGACGGATTCCAGCCCGGCAGCGACCAGGGCCGCAGCGATGACGGCTCCAACGAGCATCACCGCACTCAGCACCGCTCCCGCGCGCCATTGGGCGCATTCGGCGGCCACCAAGTCCGATGCGGGTGCCCGACGTCTGAGGAGAATCGCCACCGCGAAGCCCGCCAGCGCGGTGACGGCCCCGTACCCGGCAATCACGATCGGGTCGACCGGCGACCCGCCCGAGCCGATGAGGACGATGGCGTCGCCCACGGCGTAGATCAGCGTGCCCGCAATGGCGAGCCCCTGGATGGTCACCACCATCGGCGTGAGGGCGTCCCGACCGAAGGGGTACCGCCTGTCCGGGCCCGCGCCTACCATCGCCGCGGCCCGCAACGATGCCACGGACAGCACCAGTCCGATGCTCATGTACGCCCCATCGAACACGATGATCCGGGTTCCCGTCACAACACCGAGCACGAGCGCACCGACCGCGATCACCACCGTCGCCCAGATACTGATCCACAGCGCGCCGCGTTCCGCCTGCTGGGCGGACAGCCGTCCGTCTCGTGACCGGATCGCTTCCGTCACCGCGACCCCCTTCGTCCGCCGGCGGGCAGAATCGGATGCCGTCACCATACCGTCGCGCCCGCCCGCGGGTGGGTCTGGGAAAGTGGTGCACGCGGAAACCGTGCGTCGGCCAGACGCATTCCAGCCTCCCTTCGGAGGACTCCACGGGTATGGTCGACGCGTCGAGATCACCACGGAGAGTCGATAGTTGCGGAGCGACATGGACACGGCATCGAGCGTCACGGTACGGCCGTGGAGACCCACCGATGACATCTCGGTATTGGAGGGTTTCGTCGCGACGTACAACGGCGAGCCCTGGAACGACTCATGGACTGTCGAGTCCGCTGCCCAGTACCTCGGGGAGTTCCAAGCCATGCCGCGCTCAACCACCCTCGTCGCCGTCGCGGCGGACCGCGTGGTCGGCGCCGTGTACTTTCATGGCCGCACGTGGCAGGACACGTCCGAGATCTTCATCGATGAGTTCTTCGTCTTCCCCGCGTCGCAGCGCCAGGGAATCGGCCGCGCGCTCATGGCGGCCGTCCGCGATCGAGCGGCTGCGGAAGGTGCGGCGGCTCTCACACTGATCACCGACCGCGAGATGCCCGCGTTCGGTTTCTACGCCGGGCTCGGGTTTCGAGAAGGTTCGACTCACGTGTTCATGATCGGCTGACGGCCAGGCGGTCGTTTCCCTCACCAGACCAGTCCCCACCCCTACACAGGAGCACTTCGATGTCGACATCCCTCGCCGTTCCCGGCGTCCCGTTCGAGCTGACGCCCTCGGAGGGCTCGGACTGGACCGTCGCCCCCGACCGGGTGGAAGTGCTCGCCCCTGCGCACAGTGACCTCTTCGTCGATCCGAGCGGCAAGAGCGGGACCGCGGCCGAGACGATGCTCAACGCGGTCACGCTGCTCGGCGCTCCCGGAGCGGGCGACTTCGTCTTCTCGGCCCGCGTGGGCGCGGACTTCCGGGCGATGTTCGACGCCGCCGTCCTCCTCATCTGGGCCGACGAGCGGCACTGGGCGAAGCTGTGCTTCGAGCGGTCGCCGGCCGGACAGGCGATGGTGGTGTCGGTCGTCACCCGCGGGGTGTCGGATGACGCCAACTCGTTCACCGTCGACGGCGACGCGGTCTGGCTCCGCGTCTCGCGGATCGGGCGGGTATTCGCGCTGCACGCCTCCACCGACGGCGATTGGTGGCACTTCGTCCGCGCGTTCGCGCTCGGAGACGACATCGGCGACGTGCGGCTCGGGTTCGAGGGTCAGAGCCCGACGGGTGACGGATGCGCCGTGTGGTTCGACCGAGTGAGCTTCGCGCAGACGACCCTCGGCGACCTGCGCGACGGCAGCTGACTCGGAACGACGAACGGCGGCCGCCCGACCGATGTGGTCAGGTGGCCGCCGTTCCTCGCGCCGGCCTCAGTCGTCGCTCTCGACCCCGGCGGCGATCACCGCGAACTCGGCGTCGAGGTCGATCTCGACGAACTCGCCGGCGGCGGTCAGAACCGTGACGTCCCACGGTGAGGTGCTGTCGTCGTCGGCCTCGATCTCGACGACGCGCCCGTCGGCCTCGGCGAGCGCCGCATCCACGATCGCCGCGATCGCGTCTGCGTCGAGGACGTTCTGGGGCGCGGTGTCGTCGGAGTCGGCGGACTCGGTGGACGTGACGGATGCCTCGCCCGATGCGTCGACGCGCACCTCGGTCTCGGCGCCGCCTTCGGCCTCGAGCGTCACCTCGGCGCCGCCATCCCGCTTCAGATCGATCGACACCGGTTCGCCCTCGCCGGCGGCCGATGCCGCGTCGATCATCGCGACCAGGTCGTCGGCGGAGGCGGTGCCGAGAGTCGACAGGTCGCCGCTGGCGCTGTCGTCGCCGGCGCTGTCGTCGCGCGAGTCGTCGTCACGGGAGTCCTCATCCCGCTCGCCCGACACCGACGACGTGGTGTCGTCATCGTCGACTTCGTCCGCGATCGCCGCGCCGACCGCGATGCCGCCCCCGGCGAGGACGGTCGCCGCGAGCACTGCGCCTCCGGCGATCAACAGGCCGCGGGTACGGCGGCGCTTCGGCGCGGGAGCCGCCGCGGGACTGCCCGCGTCGGGCTGCCCGCCCGGTGCGGGG
>NZ_JBJDRL010000059.1:0-24492 GCF_044987475.1 Microbacterium sp. ZW CA_36 | reverse complement strand
GCCCCCGGTCGTTGAGCGAGCGAGGAACGAGCGAGACGAAACGCCCCGCACCCGGCGCAGCGGCCAGGTTCGGGGCGTTTCGTCTCGGGCGCCAGAGCGCCCTTCGCTCAACGACCGGGGGTCAGTGGTCGCTCCGCTCGTCGTGGTCGCTCTGCTCGTCGGGGGCGTTCTCGCTCACCCCGCCGTCGGCGTCCTCTGTCGCGACTTCCACGTCGGCCTCCGCCTCCGCACCCTCCGCACCCTCGGCGTGGCTCGGCTCGGCCACGGACGGATCGGTCCCGGCGGGCTCAGGGTCGACGCGCTCAGCGCCGTCGCGCTCGGCCTCGGCGGGCTCGAACTCGACCGGCTCGACGTCCGCAGCCTCGCCCGGCTCGGCATCCGCCGGCTCCAGGTCGACGTCAGCGATCGCGGCGGCGTCCTCCCCCGCGACGGCCGCCGTGATCGACGTCTCGGGGCGGATGAGCTCCTTCACCTCGGCCATGAAGCTCATCAGCTGGTGCTGCTGCCAGCGCAGCTGACGCGTGCGGTCCTCGGCGTCGCGCAGCACGGCCTGCGAGTGCGTCGTCACCAGGTCGATGATGCGCTCCGCCTTCACGTGGGCCCGCTCGAGGTGCTCTCGCGCCCGCACCTGTGCGTCAGCCTCGATCTGCTGCGACTGCGCGCGCATCAGCCGCTCGAAGTCCTCGGCCTTCACCGACACGCGCTGCGCGTGATCGAGCGACGCGGTGACCTGGTCGTTGGCGTCCTGCGTGATGCGCTCGGCGTGGGCGACCGCCTGGTTGTGCAGCACGAGGAACTCCTGGTGCGCGTCATCCTGCCGGCGGGTGAGGGATGCCTCGAACTCGAGTGCCCGCAGGCGCAGCTCGCGCACCGCCTCCTCGGCGTCGGACCGATCGCGTGCCGTCTCGCGCGCGACGGCGGAGCGCAGCACGGCCGCCCCCTTCTCCGCCTCGGAGCGGATGGCCGCAGCCTCGCGCTCGGCCTGCGACACCTTCTCGGCGGCGTGCGCCGCCTCGCGCTCGATGCGCGCTTCATGGGCGGTCAGTTCGGTGTCGATCTTGAGCCGCACCTGCTGGGCCTCGTGCTGGGCCTGCGAGAGGATGGCCTCCGCCTCGGCCAGCGCCGACGAACGGCGGTTCGCGATCTCTTCGCGGGCCGCCTCGAGCAGACGATCACCTTGGACGCTCGCGTTGCGGATGAGGAGGCTGGCCTGGTCCTCGGCGACGCGCAGCACCTCTTCGAACTGCTGGCGGTTCGGTGACTCCGTCGTCGCGCCGACCAGCTCGTCGCTCAGGGTCTGCACCCGCTGCTCGGCGTCGGCGAGCTTCGCGTTCGCGAGTTCGATCTCGCCTCGCAGCCGCTGGACGATGTCGCCTTCCTCGTCGCGGGCGGCGGAAGCCTCGGCCGCGACCCGCTCGAGCTCGGCCAGACGGCCCTCCTCGGCCTCGGTGAGCGCCTCCTCGAGCCGCTCGATCTCGTCCTGCTTCGCCTCGAGCGCGGCATCCAGCTCCGCACGGCGGCCGGCGATGGCGGCGTCGATCTCGGCCTGGCGCTTCTCGGCGGCCGCCTGGAGCTCCGCCTCCAGGCGCTCGGCCTTGGCGCGGCTCTGCGCGACCGCAGCACCGGCACGACGCTGGTGCTGCTTCAGCTGCGCGACCTCGTCGTGGGCCGCGCGCACGCGCGCGTCGAGTCCGGCGATCGCGGCGTCGACCTCTTCCTTGTCGTACCCGCGGAACGTCGTCGTGAAGCCCGACCCGAACGAGGTCGTCGCCGGGTCGCCGCCGATGAGGTTGTCGAAGGGGGTCGGGTCGTCCTGGCCCGGATTACCGGCGCTCACGGCGTGGTCGGACATCGGTGTGTCTCCGCTTCTGGCTTGCTGTGTCGGCGAGTGCGCTCGGCGGAGGCGTGCGTCCTGGCCCACGGCGCCGGCGAACGTATCGCCTCGCGCGCGAGCAGCGGTGGCCGCACCGTCCTCGACGACACCGGGGGGTTGTGTCGCAGGTGACTGCGTATCAGGGTAGGTGAACCCTACATCCCCCGGCTGTGTCGGCGAAACGTCAGATGCCGGCGAGCCACTCCCGGTACGCCTCGAACGACGACGGGCGGCCGAGGAACGCCTCGACGAGGTCGTTCGCGTCGCGCGATCCGCCCCGTTCGAGCACCTCGGAGCGGTAGCGACGCGCGGCCTCGGCATCCATGAGTCCGCCGGCGAAGCCGCTCAGCAGGTCGCGCGCGATCACGAGGCTCCACTGGTACGTGTAGTAGCACGCGCCGTAGCCGGTGAGGTGGCCGAACCCCGCGTAGGAGTGGAGCCCCGGCAGCGGCTGGACCGGGCTGGCGGCCGCGTAGAGCCGCTCGGTCTCGGCCTGCAGATCGGCCGGCCGATCCACGTGCAGGTGGTACGACACGTTCGCGTGCCCGAGCTGCCGGCGCACCTCGAGCGCGCGTCCGAACGCGTCGGCGGTGCGCATCCGAGCCACGAGGTCGGCGGGAATGGGCTCGCCCTGCGCGTCGCCGCTGAACGAGGCGAGCACCCCGGCATCCCATGCCCACTCCTCGAGCAGCTGGCTCGGCGCCTCGACGAAGTCCCATTCGGTCGCCACTCCGCTGAACCGCGCGAATCGCTGGCGGCCGCCGAGGATGTCGTGCACCAGGTGACCGAACTCGTGGAAGAAGGTCACCACCTCGTCGTGCTCGAGAAGGCCGCGCGAGAAGTTGCACAGCAGCGCGGCCTCGGGGAGCACCCGGCCCGCCACGCCGGGTGCCAGCGGGAAGCAGGCTGCGTGGCTGAACTTGCCCTCCCGCGGGTGCAGGTCGAGGTGGATGCGTCCGAGCCGCTCGTCGCCGCGCATCACGTCGAACGACTGCACGTCCTCGTGCCAGGCATGAGCGTCGACCGGCACGTACTGGACGTCGAGCAGGCGGCCGGTGACATCGAGCACGCCCGCCACGACCCGCTCGAACGGGAAGTACGAGCGGACCAGCTGGGCGTCGACGTCGTACTGCTCGCGCTTGATCGCGCCCAGCAGGTACCAGAAGTCGGCGATGGTCACGACCTCCGCATCGGGGACGTCGCGCCGCAGCCGCTCCAGCAGCTGCGGGTACTCCGCCTGCGCCGCCGAGCGCGACGCATCGTCGAGCCGGGAGAGGAACGCGGGGATCGCCGCGCCCGACCCGATCATGCGGGTCTCGGTCTCGTAGTCGGCCCAGTCGGGATACCCGAGCAGCCGGGCACGCTCGGCGCGGACGTCGAGCAGTTCGGCCAGGATCGCGTCGTTCTCGGGCCACGCGAGGTCGTTGTAGGCGCTCACCAGGGCGATCCGCGTCGCGCGGTCGCGGGCGTAGTCGCGGACCGGCATGAGGTCGGGGTAGTCGGTCGACAGCGTCACCCGCCCGTGCTCGTCGGCGGGGTGGGAGTCGAGGAAGTCCTGCGGCATGCCCGCCAGTCCGTCCGCGGGAACGGTGATCTCGCGACGCCCGTCGCGGATGTTCCGCGAGAACGCCAGCGACAGCTCGGTGTCGCGGTCCGCCAGCTGCCGGGCGCGCTCGCGGTCGGCATCGTCGAGCTCGACGCCGCCGCGCCGGAAGTCGCGCAGCAGGTGGGCGAGCAGCCGCGCCTGATCGTCGTCGAGCGCGGTCGCCGACGCATCCGCGAAGGCGTTCCAGAGATCACGGTCGAGAAGCCGCGCCGCCGAGAGCGACTCGACCATCTGCACCTGAGCCTCGGCGCGCTCGCGCACGGCCTGATCGGGGTGCGCCTCGCTCAGGACGTAGGCCTCGCTGAGGGCCTCGCTGAGGGCGATGTCGGCGTCGTTCCACAGCTCCAGACGCTCGACGGTCGTGAGCGACGACTCGGACTTCAGCCGCCCATCGATCTCGCGGACCCGGGCGATCCGGGCGCCGGGGCGCTCATCGGCGAAGGCCGCCCATCCGGCGGCGTCGGACGGAAACGGCAGAGGCTCGAAAGTCACCCTGCGAGCCTAAGGGCGACGCCGCCGGTTCGCGAAGAGATCCGGCGCCGGGCGCCGATCGGTCAGCGCAGCGCGCCCACGCTCGCGAGAGCCATGCGCACCAGAGTCCCCCGGCCGCCTTCCATCTCGGCCGAGAGTGCGTCGGATGCCGCTTCCTCCGGAGTCAGCCAGGTGACCTCGAGGGCATCCTGACGGGGCTCGCAGGTGCCGGTCACCGGCACGACGAACGCGAGCGACACCGCATGCTGGCGGTCGTCGTGGTAGGCGGTCATGCCGGGCAGGGGAAAGTACTCGGCCACGGTGAACGGCGTCGGCTGCGGCGGGAGCATCGGGAACGCCATCGGGCCGAGGTCGTTCTCGAGGTGGCGGAAGAGGGCGTCGCGGACCGTCTCGCCGTAGCGGACGCGGCCCGAGACGATGGTGCGCGAGATCTCACCCACCGGTGTCGCCCGCAGCAGGATGCCGACCTGGGTGACCTGCCCCATCCCGTCGGTGCGCACCGGCACACCCTCGACGTAGAGCATCGGCAGCCGGCGGCGCGCCTCCTCCAGCTCGATGTCGCTCAGCCAGGCCGGATTCGAGATGTTCCCCGCCGGCGGGCCGAACGGCTCGTCGCCCGCAGGTTCGGGGTCAGGGGTGCGCACGGACATGCCTCCTGTATACCCGCTCCGTCCCGATCCTGCCGCGCGTCCTCCGCACCGAGGCGGATGCGTCATTATTCTGAGGGCATCGTTTCGGGAGGACGCCATGGCCGAGGACCCGCCGCAGACGCGCATCAGCCGCATCCAGGACATCGTGGGCGTCTTCGTGCTGTCGATCACAGCGGTGCTCACGGCGTGGTGCGGCTTCGAGTCGTCGAAGTGGGGCGGCGAGATGTCGATCGCGTTCAGCGAGGCGTCGGGCGCCCGCATCCAGGCCGCGAGTGCCGAGAACGAGGCGCGGGCCGCTCAGCAGTTCGACCTGTCGGTCTACGCGCAGTGGGTGCTGGCCGAGGGCGAGGGCGACACCGAGCTGGCGCAGTACATCCAGGAACGCTTCCAGCCGTGGTTCACGGTCGCCTTCGACGCGTGGCAGGCCGACGGGATGGTCGAGAACGCTCCCTTCGCCCGCGACGAATACGTGCCGCCGGGCGAGGTGGAGGCGGTGGAGCTCAACGAGCGCGCGGACGCCAAGTTCGCCGAAGCCCTCGAGAGCAACCAGCGCGGCGACAACTACTCACTTCTGACGGTGCTGTTCGCCCTCGTGCTGTTCCTGACCGCGATGTCGCAACGCGATGTGCGGACCTGGATCGGTCGGGTGCTCCTCGGGCTCGCATTGGTCGTGATGACCGTGGGGATCGGCATCCTCCTCACCTTCCCGATCAAGATCTGACCGGCCCGACCGGAGGCTGCCGTCTGCGGCGCTCGGATCCGCCCTTCGCCGTGTCGGCCGCCGATGGGAGGATGAGGGCATGCCGGAAGCGCTCGTCCTCGACGCCGACGCCGTGCTGTGGTCGACCGACCGGTCGGCCGTCGCCGGTCGGCACCTGCTGCTGCTCCTCCACGGCTACGGCGCCGACGAGCACGACCTCTATCCGCTGCGTCAGTACCTGCCCGAGGCATTCGCGGTCGCCAGCCTCGCCGCGCCGCTCGCACCCCCGTGGCCGGCCCCGGGACGCTCCTGGTATCCGATCGAAGGGCTGGAGGGGCGCGACGCCTCGCACGTGACCCGCGCCGCCGAGGCGGTCATCACGTGGATCGACGCGCACACAGCGGGTGCGGCATCCATCGGCCTCCTCGGCTTCTCGCAGGGCGGTGCGGTGTCACTGCAGGCGATGCGCCTCGAGCCGCAGCGCTTCGCGTACGCCGTCAACCTGTCCGGCTACGTCACACCCGGCGAGCTGCCGGGGGACGCCGCGCTCGCCGAGCTGCGGCTGCCGGTGTTCTGGGGCCGGGGGACGAACGACGACGTCATCCCGGAGTTCGTCGTCGCTCACACCACGCAGTGGCTGCCCGAGCACGCCGAACTCAGCGGCCGCGTGTACCCGGGCCTCACGCACAGCGTCTCGGAGCAGGAACTCGCCGATGTGGCGGCATTCCTGGACAAGCGGCTGACGGCTCTCGACGCGGTCGACTGATCGCGTTCCCTGGCCATGGTCAGCATCGTCCGCTATGGTGTCTCACGGCCTTTGTCCCCTCGGTGAGGAACTCCCTTGAAGCTGATCGACGCGTCCGCGCTGTAATCGCGCTGCTCCGTCGACCCTCGACGTCTCGCAGCGCCTGACGATTCCGCGCTGCTCGTCGATCCATCGCTTCTCCTCCCGCGATGCCTCAGCCTTCCCAGGCCGGCACGTTCCGGACGGATCCCGCGGTCCCTCGGTGTCAGCGCTCGACTGACATAGGAGGCCTCATGCCCGCACACACTCTCACACCCGTCATCGTCCTCGACCGGGTCTCATTCACCTGGGCCGACGGCACCGTCGCCCTCGCCGACGTCTCCGGATCGTTCGGCACCGGCCGCACCGGCCTCGTCGGCCGCAACGGCTCCGGAAAGTCCACGCTGCTGCGCCTGATCGCCGGGGACCTCACACCCTCCGCCGGGCACATCGCCCGGACAGCGGATGCCGCATACCTGCCGCAGCGGCTGACTCTCGACGTCGACCGGCCCGTCGCCGACCTGCTCGGCGTCGGCGACACCCTCCGCGCGCTGCGCGCCATCGAGTCCGGCGATCCCGATCCGCGTCACTTCGACGCGGTGGGCTCCGACTGGGACATCGAGGCGCGCGCGCACGCCGCGCTCGCCGAGGCAGGACTCGCACCCGACATGCTCGACCGCAGCGTCGGGCAGCTGTCGGGCGGCGAGGCGGTGCTCACCGCGATCGCCGGCATCCGTCTGCGCAGTCCCGAGATCGCGCTGCTCGACGAGCCGACCAACAACCTCGACCGAGACGCCCGCACGCGCCTGTACGACATGGTGCGCTCGTGGCGGGGCGCCCTCGTCGTGGTGAGTCACGACACGACGCTCCTCGAGCTGATGGACGACACCGCCGAGCTGTACGCGAACGAGCTGTCGGTGTTCGGCGGTCCGTACTCGCAGTGGCGGGCATGGCTGGATGCCGAGCAGGGCGCCGCCCGTGACGCCGAGCGAGCGGCCCGCCAGGCCGTCAAACGCGAGAAGCGCCAGCGCATCGAGGCCGAGACCACCCTCTCGCGCCGCGCCGCGATGGGGCAGAAGGCGTACGAGGAGAAGCGCGTGCCGAAGATCGTCGCGAACGGACGCCGGATGGCGGCCCAGGTCTCGGCGGGCAAGCTGCGCGGCGAGAAGGCCGAACGCGAGGCCTCGGCGCGCGAGGCCCTCGATGTCGCGGAGCGCCGCGTGCGCGACGACGACATCGTGAAGATCGACCTGCCCGACCCCGGAGTGCCAGCGGGCCGTCGCATCGCGACGCTCGGCGACGGCGAGCGGTCGTGGGTGATCCAGGGGCCCGAGCGGGTCGCGCTGATCGGCCCGAACGGAGCGGGCAAGACGACGCTGCTGGAGCGGCTGGTCGCCGAAAGCGTTCCGAACTCAGGAAGAGGTGCGGATGCCGGCGGTCACGACCCCGGAATTCCGGGGGTCGACGCGGCAACCGCCTCACCGTTCCTGAGCTCGGTACGCGCCGAGCTGCACACCGACCGCGTCGGGTACCTCCCGCAGCGCGTCGACGGGCTCGACGACGCGGCATCCGTGCTCGACAACGTCGTTCCGTCTGCGCCTGGCGTCACGATCGTCGAGCTGCGCAACCGGCTGGCGCGGTTCCTCATCCGAGGAGCGGCCGTCGAACGCCCGGTGGGAACGCTGTCGGGTGGCGAGCGCTTCCGCGTGGCTCTCGCCCGGCTCATGCTCGCCGATCCGCCGCCGCAGCTGCTCGTCCTCGACGAGCCGACGAACAACCTCGACCTCGACACGGTCGACCAGCTCGTCGACGCGATCGCCGCCTACCGCGGCGCGGTGCTCGCGGTGAGCCACGACGACGCGTTCCTCGAGCGCATCGGCGTCAGCCTCGTGCTCGAGCTCGACCGCGACGGCACGCTGACGGAGCGCTGAGGACGCACCGCGGCCGGGCTTCGTTCCCGGCCGCGGGCTGCTCCCCCGACGGTCCGGGGGCCAGCACCCGTGCGCCGGCGCCCCGACTCGCGGATGATGAACTCATGAACGCACTCGTGAGACCTCAGCAGGGCCGATGGATCGCCGGCGTCTGCGCCGCCGTCGCCAACCGCTTCGGGTGGAACGTGACCCTGATCCGGATCCTCACCGTCCTCGCCGTCGTCTTCTTCGGCCTGTCGCTGTGGATCTACATCCTGCTCTGGATCCTGGTCCCCTCCGAGCGCTGACGCCGGGGTTCCGCTCGCCCGCCCCTGGCGCGCAGGGGTGCGCCACGCCATGATGAACGCATGCATCGCCTGGTTCGTCCCAGACGGGGACGCATTCTCGCCGGGGTCTGCCAGGGCATCGCGGACCGTTTCGGCTGCAGCGTGGTGCCGGTGCGCGTGCTCACGGTCGCCTCGACCGTCTTCTTCGGCGTATCGATCCTGATGTACCTGCTGCTGTGGATCCTCATGCCGGACGAGAGCTGACGTCGGTCAGGGAGTGACGACAGCCTCCGCGAAGACCGCAGCTCACGGCCTCCTCGGCTCCTTGGTGCGTCCGGGGGCGCTGTCGCTGTTGCCGGGACCGCTGGAGGAGTCATCTTCCTCCTCCGTCGGCGGCGGCACCGTCGGCGCCGGAGCCGGAGCGGGCTCGACGGCCGCGTCCGTCTGCTCGTCCTCGCCGGCATCCGGCTCCGGCTCTGCTGGCGGGACCGTCGGACTGGGAGTGAGCAGAGGGGTCGGCGCCGGCGGTGTGGGGCGGGGAGTCACGCGCACCTCCGACGCCGGCGCGGGATCGGCGGGCAGCGGCGAGCGGTCGCCCTGCACCGCCGCGAACACCGCGGTGACGACGACCACGAGCGACAGCGCGAGGGCGCCGACCAGCGCTCCGAGTGCGAAGGTCTGCACCCGGCGCGAGCGCACCCAGGAGGCATCGGCGGCCGTGGGCGTGGCCGTGGGGGCGAGCGGCGCCGGGGTGTCCGACCCGCTCGAGGGCGTCGACTCCATCAAGGTCCTCGGCGGTGAGCGCGTGCGGGGGGACACGCGAGCACCGATCCTACGCGACCCGGTTGCGACCCGCCCTGGCCGGATGTCGGCGATCGCGACGAAGATGGAGTGATGGGAGACGTCCTCGAGCGGTTCGGTCCTGCCACGCAGGACTGGTTCCGTGGCGCCTTCCACGCCCCGACCGATGCCCAGAAGGGGGCCTGGCAGGCGATCTCGGCAGGCAAGCACGCGCTGGTGGTCGCGCCGACCGGCTCCGGCAAGACGCTGTCGGCGTTCCTGTGGGCGATCGACCGCGTCTTCCACGACAAGGCGGCGGCCCCGGTGTCCGCGTCCGCCTCCGGTCGGAAGAAGATGACGGATGCCGCGGCGCCCGCGACCCGGATCCTCTACATCTCGCCGCTCAAGGCGCTGGGCGTCGACGTCGAGCGCAATCTCCGCTCCCCGCTCGTCGGCATCGGCCAGTCCGCGCGCCGGCTCGGTCTCACGGTGCCCGATGTCACCGTGGGCGTGCGCTCCGGCGACACCCCGGCGGGCGACCGGCGCAAGCTCGTGCAGCGCCCGCCCGACATCCTGATCACGACCCCCGAGTCGCTCTACCTCATGCTCACGAGCCGTGCGGGCGAGACGCTGCGCGACGTGCACACGGTCATCGTCGACGAGGTGCATGCCGTCGCCGCCACGAAGCGCGGCGCGCATCTGGCGGTGAGCCTGGAGCGGCTCGACGCGCTCCGTCGCTCGTTCGCACCCGATGCCCCACCTGCCCAGCGCATCGGCCTGTCGGCCACCGTGCGGCCGATCGACGAGGTCGCCCGGTTCCTCGGGGGCGCCGAGCCGGTCGAGATCGTCGCACCCCGGGCGACGAAGGCGTTCGACATGAAGGTCGTCGTGCCGATCGGCGACATGCTCAATCCTCCGCCGCCGCCGAGCCCGTACCGATCCGAAGACGACGCCTGGGCGGATCCGGCCGCCGCGTCCTCGGCCGACGGGCCGGCGGAGGCGATCGACGAGGACTGGTTCGCCGACGGCTCAGGGTCTGGGGCGGGTTCGGGGGGCGATCCGCGCCGGGCGTCCGGTGCCGGCGAGACCGAGATGACCGGGTCGGTCTGGCCGCACGTCGAAGAGGCCATCGTCGATCGCATCCTGCTGCACCGCTCCACGATCGTGTTCTGCAACTCCCGACGGCTCGCCGAACGGCTCACGGGCCGGCTCAACGAGATCTACTCCGAGCGTCTCGGGCTCGACCTGCCCGAGCAGGCGGTTCCCGCGGCCATGATGGCGCAGGCGGGCGCGACGGCAGGAGCCGACCCTGTGCTCGCGAAGGCGCACCACGGGTCCGTGTCGAAGGAGCAGCGGGCGCAGGTCGAAGAGGAGCTCAAGTCGGGCGTCCTGCGGTGCGTCGTCGCCACCTCGAGCCTCGAGCTCGGCATCGACATGGGCGCCGTCGACCTCGTCATCCAGGTCGAGGCGCCGCCGAGTGCGGCATCCGGACTGCAGCGGATCGGCCGTGCCGGGCACCAGGTGGGCGAGGTCAGCCGTGCCGCGCTGTTCCCGAAGCACCGCGGCGACGTGCTGCACACCGCGATCGTGACCGAGCGGATGCTGGCCGGGCAGATCGAGGCGATCGCCATCCCGCAGAACCCGCTCGATATCCTGGCGCAGCAGACGGTGGCCGCAGCGGCGGTCGCGCCCGTCGACGTCGAGGGCTGGTACGAGACGCTCAAGCGGAGCGCCCCCTTCCGCTCGCTCCCCCGGTCGGCGTACGAGGCCACGCTCGACCTGATCGCCGGGCGGTTCCCGTCCGACGAGTTCGCCGAGCTCCGTCCCCGCGTCATCTGGGACCGCGATCTAGGCGTGCTCACCGGCCGCCCGGGCGCCCAGCACATCGCCGTGACCAGCGGCGGCACGATCCCCGACCGCGGCCTGTTCGGCGTCTTCATCGCGGGTGAGTCCCAGAACGCGCGCGTCGGCGAGCTCGACGAGGAGATGGTCTACGAATCGCGCGTGAACGACGTGTTCACCCTCGGCACGACCAGCTGGCGCATCGTCGAGATCACGCACGATCGCGTCAACGTGGTCCCCGCGTTCGGACAGCCCGGCAAGGTGCCGTTCTGGCACGGCGACGGCATCGGCCGCCCGGCCGAGCTCGGCGAGGCGCTCGGCAAGTTCTCCCGCGAGGTGTCGACGGCGAAGCCCGAGAAGGCCGAGTCGCGCCTGCACGACGCGGGCCTGGACGAGTACGCGCAGGACAACCTGCTGGCGTACCTCGCCGAGCAGCGCGAGGCCACCGGCACGCTGCCGACAGATCGTCAGCTGACCGTCGAGCGCGGGCGCGACGAGGTCGGCGACTGGCGCGTCATCCTGCATTCCCCGTACGGCATGCAGGTCCACGCGCCGTGGGCGCTCGCGGTCAACGCGCGCATCCGCGAGCGGCTGGGCGTCGACGGATCCGCTGTCGCCAGCGACGACGGCATCATCGCGAGGATCCCCGATGCCACCGCCGAGCCACCGGGTGCCGACCTCTTCGTCTTCGACCCCGATGAGCTCGACCAGATCGTGACCGAAGAGGTGGGCGGCTCCGCGCTGTTCGCCTCGCGGTTCCGCGAGTGCGCGGCGCGGGCGCTGCTCATGCCGCGGCGCAACCCCGGCAAGCGCACACCGCTGTGGCAGCAGCGCCAGCGGTCGGCGCAGCTGCTCGAGGTGGCCCGTCGGTACCCGACGTTCCCCATCATCCTCGAGACGCTCCGCGAGGTGCTGCAGGACGTCTACGACGTGCCCGCGCTCCTGCGGCTCATGCGCGGCATCGGCGAGCGCCGCATCCGCCTCATCGAGACCGAGCCCGCGCAGCCCTCGCCGTTCGCGCGCGACCTGCTGTTCGGCTACGTCGGCGCCTTCATGTACGAGGGCGATTCGCCGCTGGCGGAACGTCGGGCGGCCGCGCTCTCGGTCGACCCGGCACTGCTGTCGGAGCTGCTCGGCAAGGTCGAGATGCGCGAGCTCCTCGACCCGGACGTCATCGCGCAGTTCGAGCGCGAGGCGCAGCGCCTCGATCCCGAGCGCCGCGCACGCGGTCTCGAGGGAGTCGCAGACCTCCTGCGCCTTCTGGGTCCGCTCGACGCGACCGAGGCGGCCCTGCGGCTCGAGGCCGAGGGCGACGGCGTCAGAGGCGTTTCGTCTCGCTCCGCTCGCTCAACGACCGAACCTGGTTCCCGGTCGTTGAGCGAGGGAGCGCCAGCGACCGAGACGAAACGCCCCGAGCCCACGAGCGACCTCGCGCACGCGAGCCCCGGCGAGGCATCCGCTCTCCTCGACGCGCTGGTCGCGTCGCGGCGCGCGATCCCGGTGACGATCGCCGGCGCGACCCGCATCGCCGCGATCGAAGACGCCGGGCGGCTGCGCGATGCACTCGGGGTGGCTCTGCCGGTCGGCATCCCCACCGCGTTCCTCGAGCCCGTCGCCGACCCGCTCGGCGACCTGCTCGCCCGGTACGCGCGCACCCACGGGCCTTTCACGGCGGATGCCGCTGCCGACCGCCTCGGCATCGGCGTCGCCGTCGCGCGCCATACCCTGCAGCGGCTCGAGTCGCAGGGACGGGTCACGAGCGGCTTCTTCCTGCCCGACCCGCCGCCCGGCTCGGAGGACCGCTCCGCAACGCGCGGCGACGAGGCGGAGTGGTGCGACACCGAGGTGCTGCGCCGGCTGAGGATGCGCTCGCTCGCGGCGATCCGCGGCAGCGTCGAGCCGGTGCCGCAGCACGCCTATGCGCGCTTCCTTCCGGTGTGGCAGCACGTCACCCGGCCGCTGGAGGGCATCGACGGCGTCGCGGCGGTCGTGGAGCAGCTGGCCGGCGTGCCGATACCCGCGAGCGCCTGGGAGTCCCTCGTGCTTCCCGCTCGGGTCGCCGACTACACACCGGGGATGCTCGACGAGCTGACCGCCACCGGCGAGGTCATCTGGTCCGGCCACGGCACGCTGCCGGGGCGCGACGGCTGGATCGCGCTGCATCCGGCTGACGCCGTGCCGCTGACGCTCTCCGTGCCCGACGACGCCGAGGAGATCACGCCGGGGTCCCTCGATGCCCAGCTGCTGGCCGCGCTCGGCGGCGGCGGTGCCTACTTCGCCGCGCAGCTGCGGCAGACGACCGGCGCCGAGAACGAGCAGTCGGTCGTCGACGCGCTGTGGCGGCTCACCTGGGCAGGACGGATCACGAACGACACCTTCGCCCCCGTCCGCGCGCTCGTGTCGGGCGGCTCGCAGGCGCACCGGGTCAGCCGGCGCACCCCGCGGGCCCGCCTCTACCGGGGTGCCGCGGTGCGGTCGGTCGCGGCATCCGTCCCCGCCCGTCCGCCTGCGATCGGCGGACGATGGTCGCTGCTGCCGGCGGCCGAGCCGGATGCCGCCCTGCGTGCGACGGCGACGGCGAGCCTGCTGCTCGACCGCTACGGCGTCGTCACCCGCGGCGCGGTGCAGTCCGAGGGCGTGCCGGGCGGATTCGCGCAGACCTATCGCGTGCTCGCGGGCTTCGAAGAGGCGGGTCACTGCCGGCGCGGGTACGTCATCGAGAAGCTCGGCGCGGCACAGTTCGCCGCCTCCGCCACCGTCGACCGGCTGCGCGAGTTCGCCGGTCTCTCCGACCCGCCGCCGCTGCGGGGCGTGACGCTCACCGCGACCGATCCCGCGAATCCGTACGGTGCGGCGCTGGCATGGCCGGCGCTCGAGGGCGTCGGGCATCGCCCCGGGCGCAAGGCAGGTGCGCTGGTCGTGCTCGTCGACGGCGCGCTCGCCCTGTACCTGGAGCGTGGCGGCAAGTCGGCACTCGCGTTCACGGGCGACGAACCGGTGCTCGCCGCCGCCACGCGGGACCTCGCCGCGACCTCTCGGGCGCGACGGCTCGACACCCTGACCATCGAGCAGGTCAACGGCGCCTTCGTGTACGGCACCGCGGTCGGCCGGGCGCTGCGGGATGCCGGCTTCGTGGAGTCGCCGCGCGGGCTCACCCTGCGGCGACCCACGGCTGGTGCTGCGCGACAGGCTCCGGGACCGGAGGACCGGGCGGGCGCGCGTGCCTGAAGGCGACACCGTCTTCCGCACGGCCCGCCGCCTCGATGCCGCGCTGGCGGGGGCGACGGTGACGCGGTTCGAACTGCGCGTCCCGCAGGCGGCCACGATCGACCTGCGGGGCGAGGTCGTGCACGGCGTGGTCTCGCGCGGCAAGCACCTGCTCCATCGCATCGGGTCGTGGACGCTGCACACCCACCTCAAGATGGAGGGCGAGTGGCACGTGTACCGGCACGGCGAGCGGTGGCGCGCGCCGGCGTTCCGTGCCCGAGCGGTGATCGGCGCGACCGCGCCGGACGGCACCGAGTGGGAGACGGTCGGCTTCGACCTCGCCGACATCAAGGTGGTGCCCACCGCCGACGAGGACGAGCTCGTCGGCTACCTCGGCCCCGACCCGCTGTCCGACTCGTGGGACCCGGTGGAGGCGGCTCAGCGCCTCGGGGCCGACACCCGCGCCGTGCATGTCGCTCTCCAGGACCAGCGCAACATCGCCGGATTCGGGAACGAGTACGTCAACGAGATCCTGTTCGTGCGCGGCATCCTTCCGACGACACCGGCGGACGAGACGGATGCCGCCGCGATCGTGGACCTCGGCGCGCGCATGATCCGCGCCAACCGCAACCGGTCTGGCCGCACGTTCACCGGCGACGAGCGCTCCGGACGATCGACCTGGGTCTATCGCCGTGAGGGCCGGCCGTGCCGGCGGTGCGGGACCCTCATCCGCGGCGGAAGCCTCGGTGCGGATCCCACCCGCGAGCGCATCGTCTTCTGGTGTCCGTCCTGCCAGCGCTGATCCTCTTCCAGCACGCTTTCATCACGATGCCGGGCGGACGAACTGTCGCCCGGGAGCCGGGCATCCGTTCGTCGCCGCGCGTGCGCCGTTGAAACACCGCGGATTCCTGGCCGTTACACAAGTCCGGACGAAGTGTCGTGCCGGAGGCCGCAGGCACCCCGGATCGTCTGGTTAGGAGGCGGCCGCATTGCGGGTGACCACGTCCCCCTATTGAATACTCGACACACCCGATCGGCCGTGCAGCGTTGCGCGGCCCGCGACCAGAAGGACCCTCACGAGGTGACGATGTCCACAGGCACGGCGACCGCAGCGGCAGACCCCGCGGAGCAGGTTCCCAGCGAGAGCGAGGCCGCGCGCGGGGCAGTCGTCCTGTCGGGGATCACGAAGTACTACGGCGAGCAGCTCGCCGTCGACGACCTGTCCCTGACGATCCAGCCGGGTGAGTTCATCTCGCTCCTGGGCCCCTCCGGCTGCGGCAAGACGACGACGCTGCGGATGATCGCGGGGTTCGAGCGGCCGGATGCCGGCGACATCCGCATCTCGGGGCGCTCGGTGCTCGCGGCGCCGCCGTACAAGCGCGACGTCAACACGGTCTTCCAGGCCTACGCCCTGTTCCCGCACCTGTCGGTCGCGGAGAACGTCGGGTACGGCCTTCAGCAGCGCCGGACTCCGAAGTCCGAGGTGCGTGAGCGAGTCACCCAGGCGCTCGACATGGTGCAGATGCGGCGTTTCGGCGACCGCAAGCCCACGCAGCTGTCGGGCGGCCAGCAGCAGCGCATCGCGCTGGCACGGGCGCTGGTCAACCGCCCCGCCGTGCTGCTCCTCGACGAGCCGCTCGGCGCGCTCGACCGGCAGCTGCGCGAGGAGATGCAGCTCGAGCTGAAGCTCCTGCAGTCGCGACTGGGCATCACGTTCGTCTTCGTCACTCACGACCAGGGCGAGGCCCTCTCGATGAGCGACCGGATCGCGATCATGCGCGCGGGTCGCATCGAGCAGCTCGCCGACGCCGACACCGTGTACGCGCGTCCCGCATCGGCGTACGTGGCGGCGTTCGTCGGCCAGCAGAACTTCTTCCGCGGCCCGGCGGCCGAGGCGGGTGCAGCGATCACCTCGCCGCACGCGCTGGTTCGCGCCGCATCGCCCGTGCTCACCAGCACGAACCTCGGCGAGGCGGCGGTGCGGCCCGAGTTCATCCGGATCGACAAGGACCCCTCGGCGGGCTCGGGAACCGCGACCGGCGCGAGCCTGTCCGAGGCGAACACGACCCACGGCGAGCTGATCGGCGTCTCTCATCTCGGCGACACGATGCAGTACCTGGTGCGGCTCGGTCCCGACCAGAGCCTGATCGTGCGGCGGCCCACGCCGGACGCCCCGGCGCTCGTCGTCGGCGACCACGTGGTGTGCGCGTGGGGAGCGCACCACGTGCTGCTCTTCCCCGCCGCCGACGACGCGGCCGCCGAGCAGGGCGGCTACATCGCGCCCCCGACCGCCTGACAAGACCGACCGCCTGACCCGAACAGCACGCCCGACCCGACGCACGCCCTCAGCCGCGGCATCCGCCTCACCGGCTCCCGACCCGACCAGGAGTACCCGTTGACCCAGCCTCGTACCCCGCTCCGCATCCTCGCCCCCGAGGCCGCCGCGCCCGCGATCGTGCGCGAGCTCTCGCGGCGCCGCTTCCTGAGCTTCGCGGCACTGGCCGGAGGCACCGCCGTGCTCGCCGCCTGCACGCCGGGCGGCAGCGGGTCGCCCGCGCCGCAGGCCACCGGCGGAGACCTGGAGGGGAGCCTCTCGGTGTACACGTGGGGCGAGTACGACTCGCCGGATGTCGTGGAGGGATTCACCGACGAACTCGGGCCCAAGGTCACTCTCGACTCGTACTCCTCGAACGAGGAGCTCATCGCGAAGCTGGTCGCGGCGAAAGGCACCTCGGGCTACGACATCGTCGTGCCGACCGGCGTCTTCATCCCGCAGATGATCGAGAACGGCCTGCTGACGAAGTTCAACAAGGAGCTTCTGCCGAACATGTCGAACATGGACCCGGCCTTCCTCGGCCGCGCGTGGGACCCGGGCAACGACTACTCGGTCTGCAAGGCGTGGGGAACGACCGGGTACGTCTACGACAAGACGGTCATCACCCGCGAGCTCACGACGTGGAGCGACTTCTTCGACGCCGCGCAGAACGAGGCGAGCGGCAAGACGGCGATGTCGGACGACCCCGCGGGCATCATCGGCTCGTACTTCTGGGCCAACGACCTGGACTGGAACACCGAGGACCCCGACGAGCTCGAAGCGTGCCGCGCCTTCCTCGTGGAGCAGATCGCGCCGCACATCTCGGCGTTCGACTCCTACCCGGGCACGAACGCGATCCCGCAGGGCACGCAGGTGCTGATGCAGGCGTGGAACGGCGACGCACGCCTGGGCCTGATGGAATCGAGCGAGCCGGAGCGCTGGCAGTGGGTGCTCCCGGGCCCCGTGACCGAGCTGTGGATGGACAACTGGGCGATCGCCGCCGGTGCGCCGCACCCCGAGGCGGCTCACGCGTTCATCAACTACTCGATGGCGCCCGAGAACCTCGCCCTGAACCTCGACTACATCGGCTACAACGTCGGTGGCACGGACATGCAGGCCGCGGCCGAGGAGAGCGGCCTCGCATACACCGACATGATCTTCTTCAACCCCGAGCAGCTCGAGACCATGCACGAGCAGGAGCTCAACAACTCGCAGACGACCCGCGTCGAGATCTACAACGAGGTGAAGGCTGCCGCCGGTGCGTAGTCGTTCGGCAGGAGCCGCGCTCGCCGTTCCGGCGTGGGCGTGGCTCCTCCTGTTCTTCGTCGCGCCCGTCGCGATGGTCGTGTGGTTCAGCTTCGGCTACAAGCCCGGCGTCTTCGGCAGCCACGCGAACGACATCCTGTCGTTCGACCGCTACGTCGAGGCCTTCTCGCCGACGTTCTTCGCGACGTTCCAGAACACCCTCTGGGTCGGCGTGATCGGCACCGTGCTCTGCTTCCTGATCGGGGCGCCGGTCGCCTACTGGATGGCGTTCAAGGTCAAGCCCGAACGCCGCGGCATCCTCATCGCCCTGGTGCTGGTGCCGTTCTGGACCAACTTCCTGGTGCGCACGATCGGCTGGCAGGTGATCCTCGCGCCCGAGGGCTGGCTGTCGTCGCTGCTGCAGGGCATCGGCGTGCTCGACGGTCCGCTCGACCTGATGTACACCCGCACCGCAGTGATCATCGGCGTCGTGTACAACTACCTTCCGCTGATGATCCTGCCCCTGTTCGTCGCGTTCGACCGCGTCGGCCCGGCGCTGCGAGAGGCGTCGAAGGATCTCGGCGCGGGCAAGCTCACCACCTTCCTGCGCGTGACCCTTCCGCTGTCGCAGCCGGGCATCATCGCCGGCGTGCTGCTGGTCTTCATCCCCCTGATGGGCGATTACATCACCGCGACCGTGCTCGGCGGCGCCAAGGGCAACATGGTCGGCCAGCTCGTCGCGAGCCAGTTCCAGACCGCCCAGAACTGGGCGCTCGGCTCGGCGATGGCGGTGCTGCTCATGCTCGTGATCATGCTGACGATCGGTGTGGCCGCGGTGATCATCTGGCTGATCGCGCTGCCGTTCCGCTCGCGCAGCCGGCTGGTGCTGGGACCGGTGGCCGACACGGTGAAGACGGATGCCGCGCCCGCAGGCGCGCTGGAGGCGACGACGTGACCACGCAGACCGAGACCGAGACCGAGACGATCCTGCAGGCCCAGACCCGCGAAGCGCGGCCGACCGCAGCTCCCCGCCGGCGCGCGCGCAAATCGTGGTCGGACGTCGCCTTCGGCGTCTGGGGCGTGCTGGTGATGCTCTTCCTGTTCCTGCCGATCATCGTGATCGTCATCTACTCGTTCAACAGCGGCCGCCTCCTGGTGTCGTGGGACGGCTTCGGGTTCGACGCCTTCAGCACGATCCTGGTGAAGCCGGCCATCCAGAACGCCGTCCGCGTGTCGCTGATCACGGCGCTCATCGCGGCGATCATCGCGACCGCGCTCGGCACGCTCGCCGGCATCGCGATGGCGCGGCATCCCGGCAAGTGGGTGTGGTGGTTCCTCGGGCTGCTGCTCCTGGTGTCGGTCACGCCCGAGATCGTCGACGCGGTGGCGCTGCTGCCCTGGATGGTCTTCCTCGGCCAGGATCTGGGCATCTCGATGTTCAACGACGGCATCGTGCGCCTCTCGGTCGGCTCTTCGCTGTTCGCGACCGCCGTCGTGTCGTACATCGTGCGCGCCCGGCTCGTGGGTCAGGACATGAACCTCGAAGAGGCCTCGGCCGACCTGTACGCGAAGCCGTTCACGACGTTCCGTCGCATCACCCTCGCGCTGGCCATGCCGGCGGTGCTCGCCGGCTTCCTGCTGGCGTTCACGCTCAGCCTCGACAACACGATCGTCGCGGCCTTCGTGCAGGTCTCGGGCACGACCCCGTGGCCGGTGTACGTGCTGAGCGCGCTGCGTTCGGGCCTGCGACCGGAGATCGCGGCCGTGTCGACGATCATGCTGGTGCTGACCCTCATCGCGCTCGCGCTCGTCGCGCTCGTGCTCAAGCGCGCCGGCGACTCCGCGACGCAGATCGCCCGCACGATGACCGGCGGCTGACCGGACCTCTCAGCGATCGGAGACCCATGCCCTACGCCGACCTCGTCTTCACCGGCGGCCCCGTGTTCACGGCGAACACCGTGCGGTCGCGTGCGACGTCCGTCGCGGTCACCGGCGGGCGCATCGTGGCCGTCGGCAGCGATGATGTCAGTGACCTCGTCGGCCCGTCCACGGAGGTCGTGGACCTCAGGGGGCGGATGCTGATCCCCGGCTTCCAGGACGCCCACGTGCATCCGGTCTGGGGCGGGCTCGACATGCTCCGCTGCGACCTGTCCGAGCTCGGCACGGCATCGGACTACCTCGAGGCGATCGGCCGCCATGTCCGCGCGCATCCTGACGACGAGTGGATCCTCGGCGGCGGGTGGCAGATGTCGGCGTTCCCGGGCGGCACGCCGACGGCATCCGCCTTGGATGCCGTCACCGGCGACCGCCCGGCGTTCTTCCCGAACCGCGACGGCCACGGCGCGTGGGTGAACTCGGCCGCGCTGCAGCGCGCCGGCATCGACCGCGATACGTCCGATCCTGCTGATGGCCGTATCGAGCGCGACGACGACGGCGCCCCCTCGGGCACGCTGCACGAGGGCGCTATGGCGCTGGTCAACCGCCTGCTGCCCGAGGAGCCGCTCGAGCGCCTCACCGAGGCACTCCTGCTGGGCCAGGACTACCTGCACTCGTTCGGCATCACCGGCTGGCAGGACGCGATCGTCGGCTCGTACGGGGATGCCGGCGATCCCGGTCCCGCATACCTCGCGGCCGCGGCCGCAGGCACCCTCACGGCGCGGGTGGTCGGGGCGATCTGGTGGGACCGCACGAAGGGCCTCGAGCAGATCCCCTCCATCCTCGAGCGCCGCGAGCGGTACCGCGGCGGACGCTTCGCCGCGACCTCGGTCAAGGTGATGCAGGACGGCGTCGCCGAGAACTTCACCGCGTCGATGCTCGAGCCGTACTGCGACGGCCACGGCCACTTCACCGACAACGCCGGCATCTCGTTCGTCGCGCCGGAGGTTCTCAACGAGGCTGTGCCGCTCCTCGACGCCGAGGGCATCCAAGTGCACTTCCACGCGATCGGCGACCGCGCGGTGCGCGAGTGCCTCGACGCGGTCGAGCATGCCATCGCCCGCAACGGCCCCAGCGACAACCGGCACCACATCGCCCACATCCAGGTCGTGCACCCCGAAGACGTGTCGCGCTTCCGCCAGCTCGGCGTCGCCGCCAACATGCAGTCGCTGTGGGCGACGTACGAACCGCAGATGGTCGAGCTGACGCTGCCGTTCCTCGGTGAGCCGCGCAGCGCCTGGCAGTACCCGTTCGGCGACCTGCTGCGAGCCGGCGCGGTGCTCGCCGCAGGCAGCGACTGGTCGGTGTCGACACCCGATCCGATGGCAGCCATCCACACCGCCGTGAACCGCACCGCAGCCCCCGGCCACGAGGAGGGCGATTACGACGCCTTCCTGCCGGAGCAGGCGATCGACCTCGCGACATCGCTCACCGCCTACACGGCCGGATCGGCGTGGGTGAACCACCTCGACGAGGTCACCGGCACGATCGAGGTCGGCAAGCTCGCCGACCTGGCCGTGCTCGACCGCGACCCGTTCGCCGGCCCCGCGGAGCGGATCGGCGCCACCCGCACACTCCAGACGTTCGTCGAAGGCACGCGGGTCTACGCCGCGCCGGATGCCTGACACGTTCTTGCACCGCCTGCAGCGTTTCGTCTCGCTCGTTCCTCGCTCGCTCAACGACCGGGACCTAGCTTCGGTCGTTGATCGAGGGAGCGCCAGCGACCGGGACCAAGCTTCGGTCGTTGAGCGAGGGAGCGCCAACGACCGAGACGAAACTTCGGTCGTTGAGCGAGGGAGCGCCAACGACCGGGACCAAGCTTCGGTCGTTGAGCGAGGGAGCGCCAGCGACCGAGACGAAACGACTCGCGCCTCTCGATTGCGCCGGGTGCCCGCGTTTCGTCTCGCTCGTTCCTCGCTCGCTCAACGACCGGTGTCTACGCCGCGCCGGATGCCTGACACGGCCGCCTCTATGCTGTTGCGGTGACCCGACTCCTGCTCCTCATCGACATCCAGCGCGACTACTTCCCGGGAGGGCGGCATCCGCTCGTCGACCCGGATGCCGCCGCCGATGCCGCCGCGCGACTCCTCGCCGCGTTCCGCGCGACGGGTGAGCGGGTCGTCCACGTCCAGCACGTGTGGGACGGTCCGGATGCCGCCTTCTTCGGCGCCGGGACGCCGGGCGTCGAGTTCGACCCGCGCGTCGCGCCCGACGGTTCGGAGCACGTCGTCGTCAAGCACGAGCCGAACGCGTTCCTCGGCACGGGGCTCGAGGCTCTGCTGCGCGCCGCGGCACCCGACGAGATCGTCGTCGCCGGGATGATGTCAAGCATGTGCGTCGACGCGACCGTGCGCGCGGCATCCGATCTCGGCTTCCGCCTCGCCGTCGCACAGGACGCGTGCGCGGCACCCGACCTCGCCTACGACGGCCGGACCGTGCCGGGCGCCCAGGTGCACCTGGCGTTCATGGCGGCGCTCGACGGCACCTACGCCCGCGTCGCCGACGTGGATGCGCTCACCGGGGAGCTCGCCGCGCGCTGATGCCGGCGCGACAACCTGTCCGGCCGACGGACAACTTCCGACACGCGATGCCCGCACCGTCGCCGTCGACGGGCGAGGATGGGAGCACCAGACACCCGCATCGGAGTTGATAACCGTGGGCACGACCGTCTTCGAACGACAGCGGCCGGCAGCATCCGTCGTCCAGCAGTCCCTTGCCGGCACCAGACACTCCGTCTTCTGGCGCGACGACCTCCCCGAGAATCTGAGGCTCGACCGGTCCTCTCTCGTCGGCACGCATCGCGCCGACCTGGTCGTCGTCGGCGGCGGCTACACCGGCCTGTGGACCGCCCTGCTCGCCACCGAGCGCGACCCGGGCGCCAAGGTCGTCGTCGTCGAAGCGCAGCGCGTGGGCTGGGCGGCTTCGGGGCGCAACGGCGGCTTCTGCGAAGCGAGCCTCACGCACGGCCACGAGAACGGCATGGCGCGCTGGCCCGACGAGATGCCGGTGCTCGAGCGGCTCGGTCGCGAGAACCTCGATGCGATCGAGGCGTCCGAGGAGCGCTACGGCATGGACTTCCAATTCGAGCGCACCGGTCAGCTGGCGCCCGCGATCGAACCCCATCAGGTGGAGTGGCTGAAGGAGTGGGCCGCCGAGGGCGAGGAGGGCGTCGTCTATCTCGACCGTGCCGAGGCGCAGGCATCCGTCCACTCCCCCACGTATCTCGCCGCCGTCTGGGAGAAGCACGCGTGCGGCATGGTGCACCCGGCGCGCATGGCCGCCGAACTCGCCCGCGTGTGCGAGGAGCGCGGCGTCGAGATCTTCGAGCGGTCCCACGTGACCGGGCTCGACACGACCGGCCCGGGGGTGGTCGTGATCACCGACGACGGGCGCGTGGAGGCGGCGCGTGCCGTGCTCGGCACCAACGTGTTCCCGTCGCTCATCAAGCGCAACCGGCTCATGACGGTGCCGGTGTACGACTACGTGCTCATGACCGAGCCGCTCACCGACGCGCAGCTCGCGTCGGTCGGCTGGCAGGACCGCCAGGGCATCGGCGACATGGCGAACCAGTTCCACTACTACCGGATCAGCAAGGACAACCGCATCCTGTTCGGCGGCTACGACGCCGTCTACCGCTACGGGCGCCGCGTCGATCCCGCCTACGAGCACCGGCCCGAGACGTGGGAGAAGCTCGCGAGTCACTTCTTCACGACCTTCCCGCAGCTCGAGGGCCTGCGCTTCACGCACCAGTGGGCGGGCGCGATCGACACATCGACGCAGTTCACGGCCTTCTTCGGCACGGCGCGCGAACGTCGCATCGCCTACGCCGCCGGCTTCACCGGACTCGGCGTCGGCTCGACCCGCTTCGCCGGCGACGTCATGCTCGATCTGCTCGACGGCGTCTCGAACGAACGCACCGAGCTCGAGATGGTGCGCAAGCGCCCCCTGCCGTTCCCGCCCGAGCCCGCGGCGTCGATCGGCATCAACGCGACGAGGTGGTCGCTGGATCGCGCCGACCACAACAAGGGCAAGCGCAACCTGCTGCTGAAGACGCTCGATGCGCTCGGACTGGGCTTCGACTCATGAACCCGGGGATCGTGACGGATGCCGCGGTCCTCGCGCTCGCGCTCGACTCCCTGCCGGCCGAGCAGGTCGTCGAGGGCTCCCCGCGCACCGGCTACATCGAGCTGACGGACGCGATCGGCGTGTGGGAGCACACGCCGGGGGTCTCGACCGACGTCGAGACAGACGAGGTGTTCGTCGTGCTGTCCGGCTCGGCGACGGTGTCGTTCGACGATCCGGCACTCGAGCCGATCGAGCTGCGCGCGGGAGCGGTGGTGCGCCTCACCGCCGGCATGCGCACGGTCTGGACCGTCCGCGAGACGCTCCGCAAGGTCTACATCGCGGGCTGATCCCGGCCCGCGTCAGCGGCCGGCGGAGCGCCGCACCAGGAGTGCGAGGTGAAGCGCGGTCTGGGTCTCGCCGTCGTCGAGGTCGGCGCCCAGCAGCTCCTCGATGAGCGCGATGCGCTGGTAGAACACCGACCGCGAGAGATGGGATGCCCCCGCCGCCGCGGTGCGGTTGCCCGGGTGCGCGAGCATCGCCTCGAGGACGTCGAGCAGGTCACCCGAGCGCGACAGGTCGTGCGCGATGAGCGGCGCGAGCATGCGCTCGCCGTGATCGAGCACCCGGTGGTCATCGCGCAGGGCCGCGACGAGCTGGACCAGCGGGCGGTTCTCGGCGCGCCGCAGATGCGGGCCACGTCCGGCCCGGCGACGCCGGCCGCCGGCCAGATCCACGGCTTCGTGCACCGAGGCGAGGGCAGCGTCGATGCCCTCGCCTCGGTGCACGAAGCCGTGGATCTGGC
>NZ_JBJDRL010000058.1:0-25538 GCF_044987475.1 Microbacterium sp. ZW CA_36 | reverse complement strand
CCGCCGCCGACCCACAGGTCGTAGCCGACGCCCAGCTCGGGGTGCTCGAGGGCGACGAACGCGACGTCGTTGATCTCATGGACCACGTCCTGGCTGGGGTGTCCGGTGATCGCCGACTTGAACTTGCGGGGGAGGTTCGCGAGCGTCTCGTCGCCGATGAAGCGCGACGTGATCTCGTCGATCTGCGGCGTGGGGTCGATGAGCTCGTCGGCGGCGATGCCTGCCACGGGCGAGCCGAGCACGACGCGCGGCACGTCGCCGCACGCCTCGGTGGTCTGCAGGCCCACCGCCTCGAGGCGGCGCCAGATCTCGGGCACGTCCTCGACGCGGATCCAGTGCAGCTGGATGTTCTGGCGGTCGGTGATGTCGGCGGTGTCGCGGCCGAACTCGGTCGAGATGCCGGCGACCACGCGCAGCTGCGCGGTGGTCAACTGGCCGCCGTCGATGCGGACCCGCAGCATGAAGAACTCGTCTTCGAGCTCTTCGGGGGTCAGGGTCGCGGTGCGGCCGCCGTCGATCCCGGGCTTGCGCTGGGTGTACAGACCCCACACGCGGAACCGGCCGTGCAGGTCGGTCGGGTCGATGGAGGCGAAGCCGCCCTTCGAGTAGGTCTGCTCGATGCGGTCGCGGACGCTGAGGCCGTTGTCGACCTGCTTCCACTCCTCGTTGCCGTTGAGCGGCGCGGTGCCGTCGATCTTCCACTGGCCGTTCGGCTTCGACGACGCCCGCGGCGGTCGCACGGCGGCGCGCGGGCGTTCCGACGCAGCGCGCGCTTCGGTTTCGCTGATGGTCACGGTGGCCTCCGGGTGATCCCGGGCGTCCCCGGGCGGACTCTAACGAGTCCATTCCGTGAGGCTAGAAGCGACCGGGCCGAGGGCCTATCCGAACGTCAAGAGCCGTTAACCGGCGTAACGGGGCGTCACACAGTTGCGGGTGGACGCGTTCGTGGACTCAGTCCGATAAAGAGGCGACCGCGCGGTAGCGATCGACGACGATGTCGACCAGGGACACCGGCGGCTCGTCGTCGCCGAGGAGCGGCGGCGCCACGGGGGCGCCGCCCGCCATCCGCACGGCGAGGTCGTGGAAGTAGCCCGGCGCCAGGAGGTAGTCCGCCACCACGGTGCGCGCGGCCGGTGTCGCAGCGGCCTGTGCCACCGCGACGTCGAGCCGCGGGTCGGCGGCGGCGAGGAAGCCCACCGACACCTCGCGCCCGAGGCGTTCGCCGAGCATCATCGCGGTGACGCGGCAGTCCTCGTTCGCGCGGTCGTCACTGGATCCCGCCACCGCGAGCACGAGCGCGTCGCCGGCCGCCGGGGCGAGCGGCGCGAGTCGTGCCACGAGAGCATCGACGAGCCGGGGGTCGGGGCCGAGTGCCGGGGCGATGACGATGCCCTCCCTGCCCGCGGTCTGCGCGATGAGATCGACGCGCACGTGGTACCCGGCCGACAGCAGCAGGGGCACGATCACGACCGGCGTGCCCTCCGGGATCGCGTCGAGGGATGCCGCGACATCGGGCTGCTGCACGTCCACGTGCCCGAGGCGCACGGTGACCTCCGGGAGGCGCCGTGCGACGGCATCCACCAGCCCCGCCACGGCCGTCTGCCCGGCGGGCGACGCCGTTCCGTGCGAGATGGCGAGGAGCGCGGGCGCGTTGGTCACCTGCCCATTTTGCCTTCCGCGTGTGACGCGCGCGTGACACCGGGTCCGTGAAACCCCGCTCGCCTGTCACGAAGTGCGGCGTGCGGCCGCAGATCGTGACAGGCGAGCGGGGTGGATGCCGGGGGTCAGGCGGCGCCGGCGGCCTCGCGGCCTCGGGCGAACCCGGCGTCGAAGCCGCGCTCGTACGCGCGCTGGGTGCGCGGGCCGCCGCGGTGGCCCTGGTGGCCGTGACCGTGGTCGCCCTGGTGGTGGGGACCGCCGTGGTGACGGTGGTCGCCGTGCTCGTCGCCCTCGTGGTCGTGGTGGCTGTGGCCGGCGTGCGGGTGGTTGCCCGCGCAGCCGTGCTCACCGTAGCCGCGCATGGGCTCGTCGAAGCGCTCGGCCGGGTGGCCGGGGCGCCCGGGAGTGAAGCCGCGGTGGCGGTTGTGGCCGTAGCCGTCGTGGATGTCGGGATCGAACGGACGCGGACGCCCGCCGAAGCCCGGCCCCCGGCCCGGTCCGAAGCCGCGGCCGCCGAACTCGGGTCCGAAGCCAGGGGCGCCGCCGCGGCCGAAGCCGGGCCGCCCGAACCCTCCGAACCCTCCGAAGCCGCGCTCGCGGCCGGCGGAGTTCTCGTCCCAGCCGAACTCGCGGGCGACCGCTTCGAGGGAGGCGGTCAGCGCGGCGTACGCCTCGTCGTCGCCGACCGCGGCGACGACCCGCGACCGGATGCCGTCGACGACGGTGCCGATGCGCTCCTTCTCGGAGCGGCCGAGATCGGTGAGCGCCCAGGTTCCGTCGCCCTGCTCGACGACCCAGCCGCGCTCCTCGAGGCCGCGCAGGCGCTTGCCCTTGCGGGCCAGGCGCTCACGGAAGCCGGGGGCGTCGACGTCGCCCGAGAGCACGTTCAGCAGCATCCAGTCGCGGCGGGTGATGCCCTCGGCCTCGAGCGCCGTCGCGAACTCGCGCGTCAGCAGTGCGTCGACGGCTCGCAGCCAATGGCCCAGGGGGCGGCGGTCGGTGGGGCGGGGAGCGCCGGTCTCGTTCTCGTTGTCGTTCTCTTCGTTGTCTGTGTTGTCGCTCATGTGTGAAGTCCTTCGGGGAGGGGCGGCGTGAGAAGCCGCCACGTTTTACATGTCGAAGTGCATGTACATGCAGTGTGACATGCAGTTGGGATGCATGTCAAGTCACATGTAAGTTGGACGCATGCCGTCCACTCCCGACGACCCGTCCGACGCCATCGCGGCCGCGCTCGCCCGGCTGCGCGGTCGACGCATGCCGCGCCCGCCGTGGGCCGAGGGCGCCGGTCCGCACGGCGGAGGGCCCCACTCCCACGGTCATGCCGGGACTCACGGCGCCCATGGCCACGTCGGAGCGCACGGCGCCGGCGCCGATCACGGCGACGACGCGCCGGATCACGGGCACGGCGACGACATCCGAGGCTTCGCCGGCCGCGGTGGACGCGGCGGACCGTGGGGGCGCGGTGGAGTCGTCCCGGGCTTCGGCGGGCCGCCCGGGTTCGGCGGACCGCCGCCCTGGGGCGGCGCCGGCCGCATCGGCGGACCCGCACGCCTGCGGCTGCTCGAGGCGCTGGCCGCGGCATCCCACCCACTGTCGGTGGGCGAGATCGCCGACGCCGTGGGGGTCGATCAGCCCCGCGCGTCGCGGCTGGTGCAGCAGGCCGTCGAGCTCGAACTGGCTCGCCGGGAGGCCGACCCCGACGACGCGCGCCGCACGCGTGTGGCTCTGACGGATGCCGGCACCCGGCTGGTGCGCGGCTTCCGGGGCGAGCGGCGCGAGGCCATGGACGCAGCGCTCGCGGCCTTCACCGACGACGAGCGCGCCGAGCTCGCGCGCCTCCTCACCAAGCTCGCCGACTCCTGGCCCGGGGCGTCACCAACCGGTCGTTGAGCGAGGGAGCGCCAGCGAGCGCGACGAAACGCGCTGAGCGGTGCGAGACGGTCCGGGGCGTTTCGTCTCGCTCGTTCCTCGCTCGCTCAACGACCGGCGTGGGAGGGCGTTCGTCTCGCTCGTTCCTCGCTCGCTCAACGACCGGCGTTAGACCGGCGTTGGAGGGCGTTTCGTCTCGCTCGTCCAGGCCGCTCCGCGGGTCAGAAGCTCGTGACGAGATCGCCGAGCACGGCCTCGAGCTTGGACGGGTCGGTCGCGTCGTAGTAGTGCGCGCCGGTCGCGCTCGAGATCGACTGTAGGGTCGCCACGTCCGCGTCGGCACCGTAGGCGAGCGTGAAGATGAGCACCGGGGTCGCGTGGTGCATGTCCTTCAGGTTCGCGAGCATTTGATCGGCGCCGATGGTGGGGGCGTTGGGGGTGTCGTTCTCGCCGTCACTGAGCAGCACGATCGCGTTGATGTGGTCGCTCGTCCAGGACGCTGCCTGCTGCGCGGCGAACGTGTCGACGGCCTGGTACAGAGGCGTGTCGCCCATCGAGCTGAGTCCGCCGAGGGCCCCGAGGAACCCGTCGCGCGACGTTCCGATGTCGGTGACCGGCGAGACCAGGCCCGGCAGCATCGCACCGTCCGGCCCCTGCGCGAACGCGGCGAGCCCGACGTCGTCGCCGGTGGTGAAGTGCCCGAGCGCCGCCTCGATGGCCTTGCGCGCCTGGGCGAGCTTCGTGTCGCCCGCGGGGATGGGCTCGTCCATCGACCCCGAGACGTCGAGCAGGAACAGCACGTTCGCGCGCTTGCGCACCTCGGGGAACGACGCCTGCACGGCCGTCACCACGTCGGCGGCGGGGAACGCGAGCGTGCCGCGCTGTGCGCCCTGGAGCTGGCCGACCTTCTCGACGCTCTCGTCGAGCGCGCGGTTGAGGTCGCGGTAGCCGGCGGCGCGCACGGCCGACTGGCCCTGGGCGGTGTGCGTGAAGCGGATGAAGTCGGCGGCGGCCTCGGCCTCGACCGGATCGATCCATTCGCCGGTGAGGCGCATCACCGGGTTGTCGGCGGAGTAGTACCCGTCGGCGGGGTAGATGGGCACGAGCTGCTCCGACGGCGGCTCGCCCTGCGTGCGGGTGATGCCGTCACGGCTGGTGATGCCGCGGTTGTAGTCCCACACCGACTTCTCGTCGACGATGACCGCCGAGAGGAAGTCGGCGGTGGAACCGGATGCCTCGGCCTGGCGCGCGTGCCAGAGGAAGTGCTCCGGCGTCGCCATGTAGTGGCTGGTCGCCGTCTCGTTCTGGTGCACCTGGGCCTCGACGCCGGGATCCTGCACCTGGGTGGCGGTGAGCTCGGCCAGCGAGCCTGCCGCCGTGCCGTAGGACGCGTACATCGCCGCCTCGCCCGAGGTCGCCATCAGCGGGCTGGTCTTGCCGAGCTTGAACGCGCCCCATTCGGGGTGGCCGAGACCGCTCCACAGGTCGGGGTCGCCGGCGGCCTCGAAGATGGCGCTCCACGTCGGGGCCTCGGCATCCCATCCGATGGTCTCAGCGAGGTTCTCGGGCATCGCGATCACGACGTCCGAGATGCCGACGCTCGTGCCCTCGGCGCGCAGGTTGGTGGCACCCTGCGACTGGGCGACGTCGACCCAGGTGGAGGAGTCCGGCAGCCACACGGTGGGCTTCTGGTCGTCGGGCAGGCTCGGGAAGCCGGTGGCCACCACCGCGGCGGCGACGCCCGACTTGTCCTTCGTCGTCGTCACCGTCACGCACGAGCCGGCGACATTGCGGGGCTGGCTGTTGTAGGCGGCGGCGAGGCCCTCGACCATCTCGGCGTTCTCGAACGACGACAGGACGCTCACGGTGGCGCACGGCTGGGCGCCGGCAGTCGCGGCCGGCTCGTCCTGCGGGAACTCGATCGGCTCGACGACGGCGGGGGCTGCCGGCGCGGGGTCCTCCGCGACAGGCTCGGGCCCGGCGAAGTTCGAGACGATCGCGTACGACACCGTGCTGATCGATCCGACCAGCACGACGATGCCGACGACGGTGGTCCAGATCAGCATCTGGCGGCGGCGCTTGCGGCGGTGCTCACGGCGCTGCTCGATCGCCGACGGCTTCGTCGGCTGAGGCGGCTTCGTCGCCGATCCGGCTGCGGAGAAGGGGGGAGTGGAAGCGGAGGACGACGCTGCGGGAAGGGCAGCGGTCGCCGGTTGAGAGGACTGGCCGCGGCGGGGTCCGGGCGCGTCCTCGTCGCCGCGCGTGCGATCGCGCATGGGCATCCTCGAGGTCGATGCGGCCGTGAGGCCGGGCGGGGGGTCACCGGCCGGGTAGTCCGGTAAGGCTTGAGCCTAACCCCCTCGCGGTTGCGAGGCGAGGGTGAGGATGCCGAGAGATCACCGTGAGGCGGTGTTCAGCATCCCGATCAGCACCGCCGTCCACCACGCCGACTGCGACACGACCGCGCTCCAGACGCACCATGCCTGGAGCCTCCGGGGGAGCGCCGCGAACCGCACGCCGCTGGGGAGCCGGGCGAGTTCGTCGGTCAGTCGCGTCATCCCGACCCCGTTCATCGCCGCGACGAGCACGGCGATCATCTTGATCGCCGTGAGCGGCTGGCCGAGGTCCGGCTGCAGGAACGCGCCGGTCCCGAGCAGCCCGACGATGCCGAGCCACGCGAGCCCGCTCACCGTGCGCTCGACGCGGCGGAGGTCGTCGAGACCGGCGCGGCGCAGCATCCAGAGCAGTCCGCTCATCTCGAGGAGGACCGCGGCGCCGAGCCCCACGATCACCGACGCGAGGTGGCCGAAGAGCGCAGGAGTGTGCAGCCACGCGGGGGGGACGACGGTCGTGCCGATCCACAGCGAGATGAGCATCGCCAGCAGCACGCCCCAGTACCCGACCGCGCGGCGATGACGCGCGGCGCGTCGGCGCTCGGCGAGTCGTCGGGGGGTGCGAGGGATCGACACGGTGCCTCTCGGGAATCGGCTGCAGCGCGGGAAGCGCGACGGCCCCCCAGTCGCACCGGTGAATTCTCACCGATTGCGAGGGTATCCGATGCGGCGGTGCTTCCGGCCGGTCGCGCGGACGCCGCGACTCAGCGCGGACTGCGCGCCGGCGCCGCTGCGATGTCCGCGGGCCTCACCTTCACCGGCAGCAGCAGGAGGAGTCCCGCGAGCAGCACGATCACGATGCCGAGGATGCCGTAGTGCGTCGCGCCGAACCAGCCGATGAACGCGGCCCAGAGCAGCGGCGACAGGAAGCTCATCACGCGGCCGGTGGTGGCGTAGAGACCGAACACCTCACCCTGCATGCCGGCGGGGGTGACGCGGGCGAGCAGCGATCGGCTGGATGCCTGGGCGGGGCCGACCGCGGCCGACAGCAGGATGCCGCCCACCCAGAACACCGGCTTGCCGCCCTCGCGCAGGAAGAAGACGAACAGCGCGCTCACGATGAGGATGGTGAGCGCCGTGATGATGACCGCGCGGGCGCCGAACCGGTCGTCGAGGCGGCCGGCGATGATCGTCGACACGCCGGCGACGAGGTTCAGCGCGATGCCGAACGCGATGACCTCGGTCGCGCTGAAGCCGAACGACACGGCGGCGAGCACTCCGCCGAAGGCGAAGACGCCGGCCAGGCCGTCGCGATAGACGGCGCTGGCGATCAGGAACCAGAACGTCGGCCGGTGCTCGCGGAAGAGCGCGACGATGTCGCGCACGAGCACGACGTAGCCCTCGAAGAAGCCGACGCGCCGGCGGTCGGGGCTCGCCGGCGACTCGGGCACGAGGAAGACGAAGGGGAGCGCGAACAGCACGGTCCAGATCGCGGCGCCGACCGCGATGAGGCGGTACGCCAGCCCGTCCGACACGTCGAGCCCGAACCAGTCGAAGGTGTTGAGCACCACGACGAGAGCGAGGGCCAGGATGCCGCCGATGTACCCGAGCCCCCAGCCCAGACCGCTGACGCGGCCGATCGTCTTCGGAGTCGAGACCTGCACCAGCATCGCGTTGTAGTTGACGCCCGCGATCTCGGAGGCGACCGATCCGAGTGCGACGAGGATCGCTCCGAGCCAGAAGAACTGGGGCTCGGCGTAGACGAAGAAGAGCGCGAACTGCAGCAGCGCCAGCACGGCGGTCGCACCGACCACCCAGCGCTTCTTGGTGCCCGCCGCGTCGGCGCGCTGGCCGAGCACGGGTGCCAGCAGCAGGATCAGGATGCCGGCGGCGAAGGTGACCCAGCCGTACCACTCCGCGAGATCCGAGAGGGCGCCGCAGTACTCCGTCGCCGCGTCCGCCGCCCGCGAGCACACCATCTCGCCGTCGGCGTTCTGCGCCGCGACGCCGGCGGGGAGGAACGCGTCCGACACCAGGTACAGCGACACGAAGACGAACGTCAGGATGACCGAGTTGAAGGGCTGCGTCGCCCAGTCCCACAGCGCCCAGGCGAACACCCGTCGCCGGGGGACCGGGGTCTCGTCCAGTCCGTCGGTGTTGAGCGCCGCCGTCGACAGGACGTGCTCCGGAGGGCTGCCCGCGCCGGGGGCGCCGGCGGGCTGCGCGGCAGCGCCGGGCTCGTCCGATCCGGGGGCGGGGGAGCTCATGTCGGTCACGGTAGGGCCCTTCGGTGAACGGCGGGTGCGCACTCACCGTAGCGCTCGAGGGGCGCCGGGTGGTTTGCTTCGTCCATGACTGGGGATACCCCGCCCGCGCCGGCCTTCAATGGGCGCCTCGCCATCCTTCTCGCGATGGCGATGTTCGTCCTCGTGGTCGACACCTCGATCATGAACGTCTCGATCTCGGCGGTGGTGACCGAGCTCGACACGACCGCCAGCGGCGTGCAGGGTGCGATCGCGCTCGAAGCCCTGGTGTCGGCCGCCTTCATCCTGCTCGGCGGCAAGATCGGCGACCTCATCGGCCGGAAGCTCGCCTACACCCTGGGCCTCCTCGGCTATGCGGTCGGCGCGGTGGCGATGACGTTCGCACAGAGCCTCACCGCCGTCATCATCTTCTGGGCGGTGATCGGCGGCATCGGCGCATCCCTCCTCCTGCCGTCGATGCAGTCGCTCATCCACGGCAACTTCGCCGGCGATCACCAGAAGCGCGTCTACGCGCTCGTGGGCGCCTCCGCCGCCATCGCGGCGGCGGTCGGCCCGCTGCTCGGCGGATTCATCACGACGTTCTGGTCGTACCGGGTCGCATTCGCGCTCGAGGCCGTCATCATCGCCGTGGTGCTCCTGGGCCTCGGTCTCGTGAAGGACGTGAAGTACCACGGAGACCGCTCCATCGACCTCGTCGGCGCGGGGCTGTCGGTCGTCGGCATGGGCGGCGTCGTGCTCGGCATCCTGGTCTGGCAGGAGGGCGGCGGCTATGTCGCGCTCCTGATCGGCCTCGGCCTCGTCGCGCTCGGCGGGCTCGCGTGGTGGCTCAACGCGCGCAAGAAGCGGGGTAAGCCGGTGCTGCTGGACCCGGCGCTGTTCTCGTCGAAGCCGTTCCGCACCGGGGTGAGCGGGCAGCTCCTTCAGCAGGTCGCGCTCGGCGGCACGATGATCGTGCTGCCGCTCTACCTGCAGATGGTGCTCGAGTACAACGCGCTGCAGGCGGGCCTGTCGATCGCACCGCTGTCGCTCAGCATGTTCGTGGTGGCGATCTGGGCGGGCCGGCGGGGCAAGGGGCGCCCGGCGAACCTCATCCTCATGGGCTTCTCGCTCGCCCTCGTCGGTCTCGTCGCCATCGTGCCCCTCGTACCGATCGCCGACTCGGGTTGGTACCTCGCGGTGCCGCTCATCATCGCCGGGTCGGGCCTCGGCCTGCTCGTCTCGCAGCTCAACAACTACACTCTGTCGCCGATCTCCGACGAGCGGGTCAGCGAGGCCGCCGGAGTCAACTCGGCGGCAGGGTCTTTCGGGCTCTCCTTCGGTCTCGCGTTCGCCGGCGCCATCATGCTCGCGACCCTCGCCGCGTCGTTCACATCGCTCGCATACTCGAGCACGGTGCTGTCGGCGGACCAGCAGGAGCAGGTCGCGACCGTACTCGAGGAGGATGCCGAGCTGATGTCGAACACGGGCCTCGAAGAGCTCCTCGCAGACGAGCCCCCGGCGGCCGCCGCCGAGGTCGTCCGCATCAACACCGAAGCCCGCCACATCGCGCTGCAGGTCGCGCTGCTGATCCCCATCCTCGCTGCGCTGCTGGGCGCGCTGAACGCGCTCCGCATGCGGCGCCTGCCCGACCCGAAGCCGAACGAGGCCGCGGAGGGGACGATGCTCGGGTGAGCGGGCCGCTCCCAGGTGTGACTGCGAGACTTCCCCCATGGCGCGATCCGTCCCCTCACGAGCCGGCGCGCGCCGCCCTGCTCCCGCGAAGAAGCGAAGCGCGTCGCGTCCCGTGCCGAGTGGCCGGCGCCGCTCCACCGCCGCGCGCCGGCGTGCGGCCGCAGTCCGTGCCCGGCGGCTGCGGTCGGCACTGATCGTCGCGATCGTGACCATCGCGATCGTCACGGTCGCGGGCATCGCCGCCGTGTTCACGGTCGTCGGCAGCGCCGCCCGCGGCTTCGGGGACTGCGCGAGCTTCGCCCTCGCGCCCGGTGAGGCCCCGGCATCCGTGTCCCAGTGGAACACCGAGCAGCTCGACAACGCCGCCGTCATCATGGGCGCGGGCAGCGACCTCGGCCTGTCGGCGCGCGACCAGGCGATCGGCGTCATGACCGCCATGGGGGAGTCGTCCCTGCGCAACCTCGACCACGGCGACTGGGAGACGAGCGGCGTCACCAATCCCGACGGCAGCCGCACCACCTCGGTCGGACTGTTCCAGCAGCAGGACAGCTGGGGCAGCCGTGAACAGCGCATGGACCCGTACACCGCGGCCACGCTGTTCTACCGCGCGATGGCGAAGGCCGTCCCCGACGGCGAGAGGCCGGCGCTGGCGCCGACCCTTGTCGCTCACCGCACCCAGGTCAACGCCGACCCGCAGCACTACGCGCGCTACTGGCCCGCCGCCGTCGGTGTCGTCGAGAAGCTGTCGGGCGTCGACACCGGTCTCTACGACGCCGATCGCCTGCGCGAGTGCCGGTGAGAGCACTGAACGCGCCGCACGCCAACTTGAGCCAGGTCGTATCAACTTTGATTTGACGGATGCCGCACCCCGGGCGTATGGTTGAGCCATCGCGACTCAACCTCGACGAGTGGGGTGGGGACGCGAGCAGACTTCCCATCGACCCCGGGCGCCGGCATCCGTTCTGCGTCCATATGAAGGAGAGATACACATGGCACGTGCTGTTGGAATCGACCTCGGTACGACCAACTCGGTCGTGAGCGTCCTCGAGGGCGGCGAGCCCAAGGTCATCGCGAACGCCGAGGGTTTCCGCACGACCCCGTCGGTCGTCGCATTCACCAAGGACGGCGAGGTGCTCGTCGGCGAGACCGCCAAGCGCCAGGCCGTCACCAACGTCGACCGCACCGTCTCGTCGGTCAAGCGCCACATGGGCACCGACTGGACGTTCGAGGTCGACGGCAAGAAGTGGACGCCGCAGGAGATCTCCGCGCGCATCCTCCAGAAGCTCAAGCGCGACGCCGAGCAGTACCTCGGCGACACGGTGACGGATGCCGTCATCACGGTCCCCGCCTACTTCAACGACGCCGAGCGCCAGGCCACCAAGGAGGCCGGCGAGATCGCGGGCCTCAACGTCCTGCGCATCATCAACGAGCCGACCGCGGCGGCGCTCGCGTACGGCCTCGACAAGGGCAAGGAGGACGAGCTCATCCTCGTCTTCGACCTCGGTGGCGGCACGTTCGACGTCTCCCTCCTCGAGGTGGGCAAGGACGACGACTTCTCGACCATCCAGGTGCGCGCGACCGCCGGCGACAACCGCCTCGGCGGCGACGACTGGGACCAGCGTCTCGTCGACTACTTCATCAAGCAGTTCAAGGACACCACCGGTGTCGACGTCTCGGGCGACAAGATCGCGCTGCAGCGCCTCAAGGAGGCCGCCGAGCAGGCGAAGAAGGAGCTCTCGAGCTCGACCTCGACCTCGGTGAACCTTCCGTACCTGTCGCTGACCGACTCGGGCCCCGTCTCGCTGTCGGAGACGATCACGCGCGCGAAGTTCGAGGACCTCACCAAGGACCTCCTCGACCGCACCAAGAAGCCGTTCGAGGACGTCATCCGCGAGGCCGGCATCAAGGTCGGCGACATCGACCACGTCGTGCTCGTCGGCGGTTCGACCCGCATGCCCGCGGTATCGGAGCTCGTGCAGCGTGAGGCAGGCAAGGAGCCCAACAAGGGCGTGAACCCGGACGAGGTCGTCGCCGTCGGCGCGGCCCTCCAGGCCGGCGTCCTCAAGGGCGAGCGCAAGGACGTCCTCCTCATCGACGTCACACCCCTGAGCCTCGGCATCGAGACCAAGGGCGGCATCATGACGAAGCTCATCGAGCGCAACACCGCCATCCCGACCAAGCGCAGCGAGACCTTCACGACTGCTGACGACAACCAGCCGTCGGTCGCCATCCAGGTCTTCCAGGGCGAGCGCGAGTTCACCCGCGACAACAAGCCACTGGGCACGTTCGAGCTGACCGGCATCGCGCCGGCTCCGCGCGGCATCCCGCAGGTCGAGGTCACCTTCGACATCGACGCGAACGGCATCGTCCACGTCTCGGCGAAGGATAAGGGCACCGGCAAGGAGCAGTCGATGACGATCACCGGCGGCTCGTCGCTGCCGAAGGACGACATCGAGCGCATGGTGCGCGAGGCCGAGGAGCACGCCGCCGAAGACAAGAAGCGCCGCGAGGCCGCCGAGGTGCGCAACCAGGCCGAGACCCTGTCGTACTCGATCGAGAAGCTCATCAAGGAGAACGAGGACAAGCTTCCCGAGGACGTCAAGAACGAGGTCCAGGGCGACGTCGACGCTCTCAAGACCGCGCTCGCGGGCGAGGACGACGAGGCCGTGAAGACCGCGTTCGACAAGCTCAACCAGAGCCAGGGCAAGCTCGGCGAGGCGATCTACGCCTCCGGCCAGGCCGCTCAGTCGGCTCCGGACGCTTCGGCAGGCTCGGGGACCGGTTCTGAGTCTGGTGACGCCCAGGGTGCGACGAACTCCGACGAGGATGTCGTCGACGCCGAGGTCATCGACGAAGACGAAGAGAACCCTTCGGCAAGCTCAGGGGAGTCGAAGTAACCATGGCCGACAAGGACCACGACCCCACGGCCGGCTCGGGAGCCGGCGACGAGGAAGAGGTCCGTCCTGACGAGGAGGGGTCGGAGGCACAGGCCTCCGGCCCCGTCCCGCAGGACGGAGAAGAGCCGGACGAGGGCGACGAGCTGACGGTGGACGACATCCTCGGGTCGGCGCAGAACGCCGATGCCGCGGCCGAGGACGCCGTGCTGGCCGACCTCGAGTCCGCGCTGCTGAACGACCTCAAGCGACTGCAGGCGGAGTACGCCAACTATCGCCGTCGCACCGAGGAGCAGCGCGAGGTCGAGATCGAGCGTGCCCAGGGCGCGGTCGCGAAGGGCCTGCTGCCGGTGCTCGACGACCTCGACCGCGCCGAGAAGCACGGGGACCTCGAAGAGGGCTCGCCGTTCGCCGCGATCGCCGTGAAGCTGCGCGGCGTCGCCGAGCGCATGGGACTGACCACCTACGGCGCAGCCGGAGAGGTCTTCGATCCGCAGCACCACGAGGCGATCTTCCAGGTGCCGACGCCCGGCGCGACCGAGACCACGATCCTCGAGGTCGTCGAGATCGGCTACCGCCTCGGCTCGGTGGAGCTGCGTCCGGCGAAGGTCGTCGTCGCGGTTCCTGCCGACTAGCCCGAAGGAGCACCATGGCCAGTCAGGACTGGTTCGACAAGGACTTCTACTCGGTGCTCGGCGTCTCGAAGGACGTCAGCGAGGCTGACCTCAAGAAGACGTACCGCAAGCTCGCACGGAAGTACCACCCCGACTCCAATCAGGGTGACGCTGCCGCCGAAGCGAAGTTCAAGGAGGTCAGCGAGGCGTACTCGGTGCTCTCCGATGCGGAGCAGCGCAAGGAGTACGACCAGATCCGCGCGATGGGCTCGGGCGCCCGCTTCACCGCGGGCGGCCAGGGTGGAGCAGGCGGCTTCGAGGACGTCTTCTCGATGTTCAATCAGGGCCGCGGCGCGCGGTACCAGAACGCCGAGGACTTCGACGACATCTTCGCGATGTTCAACCAGCAGCAGGGTGCGGGCTTCGGCACGGGCCGGTTCGGGCAGTCGACCGGTGGTTTCCGCGGCTACGGCGGCCCGACCCGCGGGGCCGACGTCACGGCGCGCACGACGATCGACTTCGTCACGGCGACCAAGGGCGAGACCATCTCGCTGCAGGGTGAGGACGGCAAGCCGTTCAAGGTGAAGATCCCTGCCGGGGTGTCGGACGGGCAGAAGATCCGTCTGCGCGGGCGCGGCCGCCCGTCGCCCGACGGCGGAGAGAACGGCGACATCGTCGTGCAGGTCGCGGTGCGCCCGCATCCGGTGTTCACCCGCGACGGGCTCAACCTGCGCGTCACCGTGCCGGTCACGTTCACCGAGGCGGCGCTCGGCGCCACCATCGAGGTGCCCACGCTCGGAGGCGACCCGGTGCGGCTGCGCGTCGCGCCGGGCACGCCGTCCGGCCGCGTGCTGCGCGTCAAGGGGAGGGGCGTCGAGACCGCCAAGGGCACCGGCGATCTCCTCGCCGAGGTGCAGGTCGCGGTGCCCTCGCACCTCGACGACGCCGCCCGCGAGGCGCTCGAGCGCTTCCAGAGCCTCGAGCCCAAGGAGAACCCGCGCGCCGACCTCATGGCGAAGGCGCAGGGCTGAAATCATGATGAAGTCGGTCGTTGAGCGGCCACGTTCGTCGCTCGCTCAACGACCGGGTGTGTGAGAAGGAGGTGAGGGGCATGGCTGAACCGCACGACATCGACGAGGATGCCCCGATCTTCGCGATCGCCGTCGCCGCCGAGCTGTCGGGCATGCACCCGCAGACCCTCCGCCAGTACGACCGGCTGGGACTCGTCGTGCCCGCCCGCACCCAGGGCGGTTCGCGTCGCTACTCGCTACGGCACGTCGAGCAGCTGCGCGAGGTGGCGCGCATGTCGGCGGACGGCATCGGACTGCCCGCCATCGTGCGGATCCTCGAGCTCGAGAACCGCGTGCAGGAGCTGCACGGGCGCGTGCGAGACCTCGAGGACCGCATGCGAGCGGAGCTCGAGAAGCGCCCCGGCGCCCGGGTGTTCGCCGCCGGTTCCACCGGCAACGTCGTGACCCTGCGCCACGGCACCCGCATGCGGCGGGCGACCGAGGTCGTCGTGTGGCGACCCCGCACGCCGATCGCGCCGGCCGCCGAGGACCGCGAGCAGTCCGCAGGCGACTGACGCGCTACGCCGCCTCGCCGTCCGCTGTGTGAAGTCGGTCGAGCAGGAAGGCGTGCGTCTCGGCATCCGCGGCAGCCACCAGGCCGTGGTCGCCGGTGTGCAGCTCGTCGCCGGCGAGGTTGGTGATGACCGCGCCCGCCGCACGGCACAGCGCGATCCCGGCCGTCCAGTGGACGCTGCCGCGCAGATCGCCCCCGGTGATGTAGCCGGCCTGCTGGCCGGTGGCGACCCACGCGAGAGCCAGCGTGGTCGATAGGAAGCGGGGGCTGAACCGCGCGCGGAAGACCTCGTCCGACAGCAGGCGGGTGCCGCTGTCATCAGGAAAGCTGGACTCCAGGTTCACGGTGACCAGCCGGGACGACGAAGCCGGTTGCAGGCGGCGGTCGGCGCCGGTTTCGGCCTCGATCGCCGCAGTGCGATGCCAGGCAGCCACGCCGTCCGTCCAGAACACGTCGCCGGCTGCGGGATCGGCGACCGCGGCGGCGGTGGTGACGTCATCGATGTCCAGTGCGACGTTCACGGCGAACAGGGGCATGCCGGCAGCGAAGTTGAGCGTGCCGCAGATCGGATCGACCAGCCACCGGCGGCGCCCGTCGCCGCTGGATCCGAGTTCCTCGCCCACGATCGCGTCGCCCGGCCGCAGCTCGGCGAGCACGTCACGGATCGCGCGCTCCGTCTCGACGTCGGCTTCCGTCGTGAAGTCGAGACCTCGATCGGCCGTACGCCGGCTTCCGGTGTTGTAGCGCGCTCGCGCGACGGCGGCACCGGCCGACGCGGCGCGCACGGCCACCTCGGCATCAGCATCGGGATCGGCATCGGCAGCGGGATGGTGAGCCATCCGTCCAGTCAATCAGTCTGGTCGCTTCGCTGCGGTGGGGAGGCACCGAGGGAGCAGCACACCCCGTGCGGAATCCTCCCTCCGACGCGAGATGTCGGCCGGCTCGCTAGGGTTCTGCAGGAGGCTGGTCGACATCCGCACGGCGAGAGTTCTCGCTGCCGACATCGTGAGGTTCAGACATGGGCAAGGTCGCGTGGGGATTCACCTGTTCGATCGACGGGTTCATCGCCGGGCCTGATCATGACATGAGCTGGTTGTCGGCAGCGGAGCCGATGGCGCCGGGCGCCACCGAGCGCATGGCGGCCGAGGTCGGGGTGATCATCTCCGGGAGAGACGGCTACGACGCGGCGAAGGCCCAGCAGGACGAGCGGGACGAGGTGACCTCCGAGGCCTACGGCGGCGCCTGGTCGGGAACGGAGTTCATCCTGACGCATCGTCCTCACGAGATCGCGGACGACGCCTCCATCGTCGCGGTGAACTGCACCGTCGTCGAGGCGATCCGCCGGGCGCAGGAGATAGCAGGCGACAAGGACGTGCAGATCATCAGCGCAGACATCGCCCGCCAGGCCCTCGAGCATGACCTCATCGACGAGCTGCAGGTCTTCGTCGCGCCGGTGTTCCTCGGCGACGGCACCCGCATCTTCGATGTCCCCGGCGGGCGCCGCTATGACTGGGAGCTGGTCGAGATCTACGAGGGCGCAGAGCGCAGCTTCGGCCGGACGTACCGGCCGAAGCGCGTCGACTGACGCTGCCCTCCTCTCTGCACTCTCCCCAGGTTCGCCGCTCCTCCTCACAGGCGCCGGCCGCATGCTGGCACTATGCAAGGGATGGACACTGCCACCCTCGACGAACTGCGCGCACTCCGGGCCCGCGCGTACGGTCCCTCGGCCGACATCGACCAGGACCCGGCCGCGCTGAGACGACTGCGCGAACTCGAGGCTCGCGAGCGGCCGGGGGCGGCATCCGACGCGGTCGCACTGGTCCACACGCCTGCCGTGCCGGCGGAGCACGAGTCGGCAGCGGCGAGAACCGAACCGGCGGCGCAGGCCGAGCCTTCGTCCCCGCGGGTTCCCGCGTCGCAGCCGAACTCGCAGCCGACGCGGCACGTCGAGGGTCACGGCGAGTCGCCGTCAGGCGAGCACCTCGTGGCAGAGGCGGACTCGACGTCCACCAGCGCCGATCCCGCGCCACCGAAGGGCGGCCTGCGCCTGCGCACGCGACTGCTGTGGGTGCTGTCGGTGGTTGTGGCAGCCACCGTCGCAGCCGGAGTCACCTATGCGATCACGTCGATGGCTCCCGTCTCGGTCTCCAGCGGTGCCGAGCAGATCGCCACCCTCGAGCCCGACACGCTGGTGGACGTGCCCGCGGGCTGGTTCGGCGCCGGGCTGAGCTCGGCCGCCTACGAGTACTACGGACTCACTCTCTTCGAGGCCGCCGGCGGCTTCAGCTCCGCCGGGAACGGAACCGACTGCTTCACGATCGTCGCGACGGACCAGCTGCCCGCCGACGACGCCGACACGAACTCCTGGTCGATGAACGGACCGATCTACTCCGGCTGTCGGGTGGGCGTCTTCCCTGCCACCGTGCAGTTCGCGATCGACAGCAACAGTCCCGAAGAGCTGCGTGCGCGCTTCCCTGACGGCAGCGCACTGCAGTTCGTCCGCGACGGCGATCGCATCGGGGTGTTCCACTCCAGCGAATAGGCCGTCTGCGTTCGTGGGCAACGGCGCATGCGCGCTGATCCGCGGCGAGGACGGGCACGCGTGGCCGGCCCCACCCTCGCGGCGGTGGAGCGCCTGACGTCAGGTGCGCCGTGTGCGCTGCGTCCGTCGCGTGGCCAGCAGTGCACCGAGGGCGATCAGCACGACCGAGCCGATCGGGACCAGCGGCGAGATCGCGCCGCCACCGGTCGCCGGAAGCGGCCGGGTCACCGCCGTGTTCGTCAGCGTGAGCTCGGCCACGTCGGTATCGCGGGCGACCGACATGGGCAGCAGCGTTCGCCCGTTCGCCTCGGGTGTCAGAGTCTCTCCGTCGACGGTCCACACCGGAGCGCCCCAGTCGACGCCGGGCACGGAGGGCAGTTCGCCCTCCTGCACCTCGAGGATGGTTCCGACCGGGAAGTACGGCGAATACACCGGGACGTTCGGGGTGAGCTCCACGCGCGGCTGGGCCACGCCGTCCCACCACCAGTCGACGGGGAACGTCGTCCCGGAAGGCACGGCGGATGCGGCATCCCCGTCCACTACCTTCGTCACGGCCCAGCGCGTCAGCTCGACCGCGGTGTTGGTGACCTCGAGCACAGGGGTCGTGCCGAACTCGACCACGACGTGGCTCGACGGGCTCCAGATCGTCTCGCCCCACTCGAACCCTGGCGGCAGAGCGGATGCCTCGACCTCGGTCTCGGCGAGGTCCACGGCGGTGCCGATCGGGAACTCGAGCGGCGCGCCCGTCTCGTCGACCGGACCGGCAGGCGTGCCGTCGGCGGGGAGCGAGAAGGTGCCTGTCACCGGGTCCTGCCCGGGGATGTGCGCGATGTAGGCGACAGTGAAGGAGTCGACGAGCAGCTCGTCCGGATCGATCCCGACGAGGTCCTTGACCACTTGGAACGTGCCGGTGATCAGCGTGGCGTCGTTGGTGAGCGTCGTGCTCACGACGAGCTCGCCGTCGGCGCCGATCACGAGCTCGTCGGGGTCGAACGTCGCGGGTCCCCACATCACGCCGCGGACGGCCGGTGCGGCCTGCTCCTCGAAGGTCACCACCGTGCCGAAGGGGAAGGTGAGCGGCGCGCCGCGGTCATCGACCGGACTCACCGGTGTGCCGTCGCCGGAGACGCGCATGGTGCCGGTCTCGACGGCGCCCGTGGGCAGTGTCGCCGTCCAGGTCACCGTGACCTCGAGGCCGGAGGGCACGCTCTCGGGGGGAATGCCTGTGAACGCCTTCGCCACGTCGAAGGTGCCCTCGCGCAGCGCGTTCACGACCTCGATCGCGATGTCGCCCGATTCCGGCAGCGGGATCGAGACGATCGCGGTCTCGAGCGGACCGGCTCCCTCGAAGTTCCCGGGACGGTACTCGGTCACGACACCGTCGACCGTGACGCGGATGACGGGCGTGAACCAGTCGTCCGGATCGACGGGCGTGCCGTTCACCGTCGGTATCAGCTCCGCCAGCTGCAGCGCCTCGGCACCGGCCTCGACATCGTCGAGCAGCTCGGGATCGCCGACGGGGAGCACTCGCGTCGTGCGGGTGCCCGGCGGGTCGGTGTTGTAGCTGACGGCGAACTCGTAAGCGGGGTCGGCGGCGTCTCCGAGGGCCGATTTCACGATGGTGATGGTGCGCTCGGTCTCGGCGGGCGTGACGGCGTTGACCAGTTCGACGGCGACTGTGCCGGTCTCGCCGATGACGAACGTGCGTCCGGGAGTCCAGTGCGCGCCCGCCCACTCGTAGCCGACCGGAGGCTCGATGCCGTCGAGCTCCTCGGTGAGCACGATGACGGTGCCGACCGGGAAGTCCTGACCGACGTCGACGACAGTGCCGTCGAACGGCACATCCAGCGTGCCTGAGCCGATCTGCTCGCCGCCGAAGGTCGCGGTCCACGCCACGGGGACGGTGGGTTGGGACGGCTCACCCGGCTGACCGCCTGACACGTCCTCGATCGATTTCGCGATGCTGAACGTGCCCGTCTGCGCGGTCGCGGTGTTCGTGACCACCACCTGCGCCGTGCCGGCGCCGATGGTGAGCGGATTCGGGTCGATCGTCGGATCGCCCCAGAGCCATCCGGGCACGGACTCCGGCGCGATCTCCTCGAACTCGACGGTGGTGCCGATCGGGAACTGGCTGTCGGCGACGACGGGAGTGCCATCGGCCGGCACCTCGAGCGTCCCCGTCGCGACGGTGCCATCCGGCTCCGCGGCGATGTAGTTCACGGTGAACGTGGTGCCCGCGGGCAGATCGTCGGGTGCGATGCCCGACAGCTCCTTGCGGACGGCGAAGGTGCCGCTGTCGGCGCTGCACGAGATCTCGCTCGAGAAGAGGAAGGAGTGCGTCTCGCCGCCCTGCAGCGTCACGTTCCGGCCGATCACCTGCCCGTCCAGAGGCGCCGCGTCGACGGTGACCGACGCCTCGGGGGCGTAGATCGAGCCGTCGATCCTCGCCTCGGCCGCCGTCACGGTGACATCTCCGGTGAGCTGGGAGAGGTCCCACAGCATGTACGGCGAGAAGGCGCCCTGAGGGTCGGCGCGCGCACCGACCACGTCGGTGGTGCCGGCGGGAACGCGGATCACCAGGGGATTCGAGACGCCCGGTGTCGGGCCGGGGGAGAACTGGATCAGCGCCGTGCCGGCGATGTCGGCGTAGTCGACGATGTTCGGCTGATCGGCGCTCAGGGGTGCCAGCACGACGCGGCTGCCGGCGTCCTCGGCCACCTCGACCGGATAGCCGACGCCCGCGATGGGGTCGGCGATGTCGTCGAGGCAGCTGCTCGCCTCCTCCCACGACGCATCGCGGTTGGCCTCGACATAGTCGGCAACGGCCGTGGCGGAGGTGTTCGCGGTGAAGATGCTGTTGTTGCCCGCGGCACCGCTCGGGGGTGCGGCATCCTCCGGGTACTGCTGATGGGTCGAGTCGATGAGCGGCGTCTGATCCGGGTTTGCCGGGTTCTGGTTCAGGCGCAGCCAGTCGGCGCGGGCGAACGCCTGCCACCCGCCGTCCCGGTCCACCATCTTGAGGTCGCCCCACAGCGCCGGGTCGCTGGTGCCCGCGCTGGTGATCGCCAGGATGCCGGTGCTCGCCGTGCTGTACTCGCCGACGAGGAAGCGCGTCGGGTCGCCGTCGACCGTGGGCAGGTCGTAGTCGCCGGTGCCGGCGGAGACATGGATGATCGCGTACTGGCTCGCGGCGGCCGGTGCGACGGTCGCTGTGCCACCGACGGCGATGCTCCCTTCGGTCTCCTGGTTCTGCAGGAGTGCGTCCTCCCGGGCGTACACCGTGAAGCCGCCCGCGATGGCGAACGGATTGACGGTCTCGGGGTAGGCCGCCTGTGCCGGCGCGGGCTGGGCGATGCCTGCGGTGACGGCACCTGTCGTGGCGAGCAGGGTCGCTGCGACCCCTGCGATCCAGCGCCGCAGGCGCGGCCGCTCCGTACGTACCATCAAGTGTCTTCCCCCCGGTCGGCTGTTTCAGTACATCACACGGCGGGAGACGGAGACAGAAACGTTTCGTGTCGCGTGGATTTCGGGCGCATGATGGTGGTCATGGCGACTCTCGACGACGTGCGCGCCATCGCGCTCGGGTTTCCCGAGGTGGTCGAGCGCGTCGACGGTCACCGCGGCGGGGCCTCCTGGCGTACCCCCGCCGGAGCGTTCGTCTGGCAGCGCGGGCCGAGCGGCCGCGACCTCGAGCAGCTGGCGGCGCTCGGGCGCGAATGGCCGCCAGGCGACGTCGTCGGTGTGCGGACCGACGGGCAGCAGGTGAAGCGGGCGCTGCTCGAGACCTATCCCGACGCGTTCTTCACCATCCCCCATTTCGACGGGTATCCCGCCGTCCTCGTACGCCTCGACGGCATCGACCTGGCCCAGTTGCGCGAGGTCGTCACCGACGCCTGGCTGCTGAAGGTGCCCAAGCGCGTCGCGAACGGGTGGCTCGCCCAGCATCCGCCGGCGTCTCCCGCCCCCTGATCCCGGGATCCGTACCGCGCTCCGCATGGTCTCTGCAACAGGTCAACCGGGCTTGTACAGGACGTTCGGCAACCGGGATCTCCTGTGGAAGCGTGGTTGACCTGTGGAAGTGCGGTTGACCTGTGGAAGCGTGGTTGACCTGTGGAAGCGTGGTTGACCTGTGGAAGCGTGGTTGACCTGTGGAAGCGTGGTTGACCTGTGGAAGCGTGGTTGACCTGTGGAAGCGTGGTTGACCTGTGGAAGCGTGGTTGACCTGTCGAAGCAGCGGTCGGAGTGCGCCGGCGTCACCGAGCGCGTGATCCGCGACGCCCGAAGCCGCTGTCAGAGTGTGCCGGCGTCGTGGACCGTCGCGCCCGCGACGACGGTGCGCACGACGCGGGCGGTGAGCAGCGACTCCGGCCCCGCCGCGAACGGGTCGACGTCGACGATCGCGAAGTCGGCGGCGAGGCCCGCCTCGAGCCGCCCACGCGTCCCGCCGTCCCCGACGGAGGCCGCGGCATCCCTCGTCGCGTGGGCGAGGGCCTGCTCGAGGGGCAGTGCGTACTGCGGATGCCGCGGCGCGAACGACCCGTCGAGCGCCGACTTGCGGGTGGCCGCGATGTACATGTTGGGCAGCGCCTCGTGGGGAGCGGTCGGCGCGTCGGTCGAGAACGCGAGCAGCGCGCCGGCCTCGACGTACTCGGGCCACGCGAAGGCGCGGTCGACGCGTTCGTCGCCGAGCATCGCCGCCCAGTTGTCGAAGATCGCGGGGTCGGCGTGCACGGGCTGCATCGACGCGGTCACGCTGAGCCGCGCCATCCGCTCGGCGGTGCCGGGCGCGGCGTACTCGAGGTGCTCGATGCGGTGCCGGCGGGCCCGGGGGCCGTTGACCTCCGCCGCGTGCTCGAGCGCGTCGAGGACGATGTCGCTCGCGAGGTCGCCGATCGCGTGCAGCGCCACCTGCAGTCCTGCGGCGTCGGCTGCGGCGACGACGGGTTTCATGTCGGCGAGCGGCCAGATGGGCTCGGCGTTCGAGCCGTTGGAATACGGATGCCGCATCGCGGCGGTGCAGGCATCGATGACGCCGTCGACCACGAGCTTGATGCCGACCACCCGCAGCCACGGTGATCGCACCGTCTCGGCGAGCTCCGCCGCCCGGGCGACCTGCGCCAGATTCGCGGCCTCGTCACCGGTGTTCTCGACGAACCAGTGCGCGGCGACCCGGAGCGGCAGGCGCCCGCCGCGCCGCTCGGCGGCGCGCTGGAACGCGGCGAGGCCGAGCTCGTCGAACGCCATGTCGACCGCCCCGGTCACGCCGCTCGCCGCATACGCGGCGAGCGTGCGCTCGACGGCGGCGTCTCGGTCGCTGTCGTCGGTCTGCTCGGCCAGGAACGCCCACGCGTGCGCCTGTGCCGCCGTCTCGTAGAGCATGCCGTCGGGCTCGCCGCCGGCATCCCGCCCGATGCGGCCGCCGAGCGGATCGGGGGTGTCGCGGGTGATGCCCAGCTCCGCGAGGGCGGCCGTGTTGACCCAGCACGAGTGGTAGTCGTTGGCGTCGAGGTACACCGGCACGTCGTCGACCGCCGCGTCGATCATGGCGGCGGTGGGGATGCCGCGGGGCACGGAGTCGAAGAGCCAGCCGCGTCCGAGCACGCGCACCGCGTCGGGTCGGGCCTCGCGCGCGGCGCGAAGGCGCTCCTGGATCTCGCCCAGCGTGCGCGCGTCGGTGAGCCCGACCCGGCCGAGAGCCTCGCCCATCATGACGAGGTGGGTGTGCGCATCGGTGAAGCCGGGGAGCAGCAGGCGGCCGCCCAGATCGACGGTGGCGGCATCCGGTCCCGCCGCAGCAGTCGCGCGCGCCGCGTCGCCGGCGAACACCACGGAGTCGCCGTCGACGACGAGGGCGTCGGCCCAGGGCTGCGCGCCGGCGGTGAAGATGCGCCCCCCGGTGTAGACGGTCGCGGTCATGCGGGAACCTCCCTGTGCCCGGAACCGCGTCGCGGTCCGCTTAAACGAATACCGTTCGTTATTATGCCTCATGGAGGACGGATGCCGAGACCCAGAGTGAACCTGCTGTCGGTGGAGCTGATCGCCGACGCCGCCATCGACCTCGCCGACTCGGGCGAGCCGTTCGGCGTGAACGCCCTCGCACGCCGGCTGGGCGTGACGCCGTCATCGCTCTACAACCACGTGGACGGCAGGGACGCGATCGTCGAGCTCATGCGCGGTCGCCTGTCGCGGCGCTATCTGCCCGCGGCCATCACGGGGGAGTGGGATGCCGTGGTCATCGGCACCGTGCGGGCGCTCCGGCGCCTGTACGCCGAGCATCCGCTCATCGTGCCGCTCATCGTCGGCAAGACCATCACCGACCCAGATGTGATCGCCGGCTACGACCGCCTCGCGACGGCGCTCGTCGCCGCAGGGGTCGCCGACGACGAGGTGCTCGCGATCGTCGCCGTCGTCGATGCGTATGCGATCGGGTTCGGCATGGACCTCGCGTCGCCCGACGAGATCTGGCGACCGGACGTGCCCACCGCGACGCTCGGCCGGCTGATCGCGGGCGCGGCCGGGGGCTCCGAGCGCAGCGACGCCGCCTTCGAGATCGGCCTCGACATGCTCGTCGCCTCTCTCCGCATGCGGATCGAAGGCCCTCAAGCGCCGTGAGGCCTGCTCAGGCGCCGTGAGGCCTGCTCAGGCGGCCGCCTCCACGCCGCGGTGCGTCCGGAACAGCTTCCAGTCCGCGCGCGAGAGATCGGCGTACGCGTAGGCCCATTCGAGGATCGCCTCGCCCGCGACGCGACCCCCTCCGGCATACCCCGCCACGGCGGCGGAGGCAGGGGACTGGCCGTGTGCGCGGGCGAGCGTCGCCGCGCAGGCGTCGGCGTACCAGAGGAACCCCTTGTCATCGAGCGCGTCCATGTCGAACCCGCCCTTCTTGTCGCGGAACTGGCGGACGTAGAAGTCGCGCTGGGCCCCGTACGTCGTGCGGCCCACATAACCGAGGAACGGGTCCGACACCGCCTGGAGGATGCGCTGCATCCCGACCACGCGCCCGCCGTCGCCGAACTGGTCGATGAACCGCGAGACGCCTTCCGGCTGCTCGGCCTTGCCGTGCTCGATGAGCACGCTCCTGCCCGCCTCCTTGCCCTGCAGCAGCAGGACGCCGTCGTCGCCGTCCTGCATGGCGATCACGAAGCACCTCGTCCCGACGCTGCCCACTCCCACCACACGCAGGGCGATGTCCGACAGACGGTACTTCTGCAGGAGCGCTCGGATGTCGATGTTCGCCGTCTGCACGTACTGGTCGAAGACGCGGAGGACGCGCTCCTCGGACTCGGCGTCGATGTGGGTCATCGTCGGCGGCGCCTCGACGAAGACGATCCGCCCGTCGGCGTCGAGCTGCGTCATCTTCTTCGCCGCCCGCGCGCCGGTGCGCTTCTCGGCCTCCTTGATCGCGGAGTCGATGGCGGCGCGCGTCTCGTCGTCGACGGCTCGCTCGGCGGCCAGGGCGTCGAAGCGGTCGTAGTAGCGCTTGAGGGGACTGCGCTTGGCGCCCGCGCCGATCGAGCGCGCGTAGACGCGCACCGCATCGAGCGACGCCTCGCGGACCACCGAGTCGGAGCGCCCGGTCGACTGCCCGGCGATGACGATGCTGGTGACCAGTCGCTTGACGTCCCACTCCCACGGCGCCCACGCGGACTCGTCGAAGTCGTTGAGGTCGAAGACGAGGGTCCGCTGCGGTGACGCGTACAGCCCGAAGTTGGAGACGTGCGCGTCGCCGCACGACCCGACGCTCACGCCGCTGCTCGGCGAGCGGGCGAGGTCGGCGGCCATAAGGGCGGCGGTTCCCCGGTAGAACGCGAAGGCGCTGGCCGCCATGCGCTCGGTGCGCAGGGGAACGAGCTCAGGGACGCGGTCCGCGTCCTGGGCGTCCAGGATGCCCATCGGATCGCGATCGTTCGTGGGCAGCTCGGCGAGCGCTTCGCGAGGGTTCTGCTCACGTGCGGTGCGACCCTCCGCCACGTGGTCGGCATAGGACGGCAGAGGAGCCCATGTGCGCCCGATCGGCGACTCGGCGGTGGTTGACATGCGCCCAGTGTGGCACTGCGGTGCACCGCTCGTAAGTGGCGATACCCTGACCGCGTGACCCGCCCCGCGCC